>CAJYIG010000174.1 GCA_913774725.1 uncultured Curtobacterium sp.
CCCTCAGGCCGGCTCGGCCGCCCTGGGTGCGAGCGTCCGCCGCCGCGCGGCTCGGGCCGCGACGAAACTGTCGACCGTCAGGAGCACGAGCGCTGCCCAGACGATCCCGAAGCCGATCCACCGCGCGGGCGGCATCGCCTCGTGCTGCACGACCACCCCGACCAGCAGCTGCATCACCGGCGCCAGGTACTGCGTGAGTCCGAGCGTCGACAGCGACACCCGCCGTGCCGACGACGCGAAGAGCAGCAGCGGCACCGCGGTCGCCGGCCCGGTGAGCACGGTGACGAGGGCGTGCGGCCACCCCTCGCTCGTGAACGTGACCCCGCCACCGAGACCCGTGACCCCGAGCACGACGAGCGCACCGACCGCGATCGGCAGCAGCCACACGGTCTCGATCGTCAGCCCGCTGAGCGCGTCGACGGTGCCGCCGACCCGCTTCTTCACCAGGCCGTAGAGGCCGAACGAGAACGCCAGTGCGAGCGAGATCCACGGCACCTGTCCGTAGCCGACCGCGATGACGACGACGGCGACGACGCTGATGCCGACGGCGACCCACTGCGCTGCACGGAGGCGCTCGCGGAGCACGACGACGCCGAGTGCGATCGTCACGAGCGGGTTGATGAAGTAGCCGAGCGCGGCCTCGACCGTGTGGCCCGTCGTCGTCGCGGCGACGTACACGGTCCAGTTCACCAGGATGAGGACGGCCGCGAGCCCCATCACGAGCATCACCCGACGCTGGGCGAGCAGGGAGCGGGTACGGAGCCACGACCGGGTGACGGCGATCGCCACGGCGCAGAAGACCAGGCCGAAGACGATCCGCCAGGCGACGATCTCGAACGCGCCGGCGGGGGCCATCGCGGCGAAGAGCAGGGGCATGAGCCCCCACAGGCCGTACGCGACGATCGCCTGCACGACACCGACGGAGGCCTCGCTGCGTGCCGGACGTGCCGCTGTCGGTTCACTCACGGAACCATCCTAGGAAGGGGCGCAGACGCTGCGGGCGAGCGGTGCGCCTCCAGGCCGACCGATCGACCGGCCGACGCACGAACGCCCCGCCGGCTGTGAGCCGGACGGGGCGTTCGTGACGAGAGCTGCTGGTCTCAGTGCTCGATGACCGCGAGGACGTCGCGCGCCGAGAGGACGAGCAGGTCCTCACCGGAGTACTTGACCTCGGTGCCGCCGTACTTCGAGTAGATGACCTTGTCGCCGACGGCGACGTCGAGCGGCACGCGGTTGCCGTTGTCGTCGATGCGACCCGGGCCCACGGCGACGACCTCGCCCTCCTGGGGCTTCTCCTTCGCGGTGTCCGGGATGACGAGACCGGAAGCGGTGGTCTGCTCCGCCTCGACCTGGCGGATGACGATGCGATCCTCGAGCGGCTTGATGGTGACGGCCACGGTGACCTCTTCTTTCTCGGTACTGACTCGGTACAGATGGGAACCGGTTGGCACTACGCACAGGAGAGTGCCAACCACAACTCTAGGGACAGTCTGGCACTCGGTCAATCCGAGTGCCAGCACGTGTCGGGCTCCCCGGCGACCTGGGAGGATCGTCGGGTGGAAGCCGCCGACCTCGCCCAGCTGTTGACCCCCGAGGGGATGGCCCTGCTCGACCGTACCCCCGGCGTCTCGGACGGGGGCGAGATCGTCCGGGTGGTCTCCCGGCTGCGGGGTGAGGGGCACGATCCAGGCCTCGTCGCCGCGGTGCTCACCCAGGCGAAGCTGCGGCAGAAGGCCCGTGCGAAGTTCGGGGACTTCGCCGCGCGGATGCTCTTCACCGAAGCCGGTCTCGAGCAGGCCACCCGGCTGCAGGTGGCCGCGCAGCACGCCGGTCGGTTCGCCGCGGCGGGCCTCACCCGGGTCGCCGACCTCGGCTGCGGCATCGGGGGCGACGCGATGGCGATGGCGGCGCTCGACCTCGACGTCACCGCGGTCGACCGGGACGAGGTGACGGCTGCGGTCGCGACGCACAACCTCGCGCTGTGGCCGAACGCGCGGGTCGAGCTCGGCGACGCGACCGCGTTCGACCTGTCGCGCGTCGACGGTGTGTGGATGGACCCTGCGCGACGGACTGCCGGGCACGCGAACACGAAGCGTCTGGCCGACCCCGACGACTGGTCGCCGTCGCTCGACACCGTGTTCGCTGCGGCGACGACGACCCCGACGGGTGTCAAGCTCGGGCCCGGGATCGACCGCGACCTGATCCCGGACACCCTCGAGGCGCAGTGGGTCTCCGTCGACCGCGAGGTCGTCGAGCTCGTCCTCTGGTCCGGCCCCCTTGCACGAGAGGGGGTCCGGCGCGCGGCGACGGTCATCGGTGCGCACGGCATCGCCGAGCTCACCGGAGCGGCCGACGCCGAGGACGTCGAGGTCGGCCCCGTCGGCGCCTACCTGTACGAGCCCGACGGCGCGGTCATCCGCGCCCGGCTCATCGGGGACCTGGCCCGCTCGGTCGACGGGCGCATGCTGTCCGAGGGCATCGCGTACGTCACCTCGGACCGCGCCGTGACGACACCGTTCGCGCAGGGGTTCCGCGTGCTCGACACCATGCCACTCGACGTGAAGCAGCTCGCCGCGCGTCTGGCGACGGAGGACGTCGGCACGGTCGAGATCAAGAAGCGCGGCGTCGACGTGGACCCGGCGCAGTTCCGGAAGCGGTTGCGACTGCGAGGGCGGCGCTCGGTGACGCTCGTGCTCACCCGCCTGGAGGGACGACACACCGCGCTCCTGTGCGAACGGCTCACCGACGCGGTCGGCTAAGCCGCGGGGCGGCGCGCGCGGCGGGTTCCGTGCGGGCGTTCCGCGGGCGCTTCGTGCGGTCGCTCCGCGGGCGTCATCCCGGTCCCTTCCGCCGCCAACGCGACAGGGCCCCGCCGAACGCCGGCGGGGCCCTGTCGCTCCCGTGGAGCCGTCGGCCGCAGTGGGCCGGTCGCGATCGGCCCGGTCCGGGTCAGCGGATGAAGGCGCCCGAGTCGTAGTCGTACGGGTCGGAGTACCCGCCACCCGAGTTGGCGATCAGCGCGATGAACAGGATCGCGAACAGGACGTAGAGCCCGGTGAGCACCCAGCCACCGATGATGCCGGCGAGGGCGAGGCCCCGACCGCCCTCTCCGGTCTGCTTGATCTTGCCGAGGGCGATGTGGCCCATGATCGCGCCGGCCGGGCTCGTCAGGATGACGACGGGCCAGATGATGATGCCGGCGTACGCGAACACGATCGACAGGATCGCCAGGGTGTTCGTCTTCGGGCGCTGGGCGTACGGCTGGTACCCGGCGGTGGCGTACGGCGACGCGTACGGGTTGTTCCCCTGCTGCGGCGCGTACGGGTTGTGCTGGGGACCCGAGGCGGCGTACGGGTTCGCCGGCTGCGACTGCTGCTGTGCGTACGGGTTGCCCGGCTGCTGCTGCGCGTACGGGTTGCCCGGCTGCGGCTGCTGGCCGTACGGGTTGCCCGGCTGCTGCTGCGCGTACGGGTTCGCGGACTGCTGTCCCTGGCCGTACGGGTTGCCCGGCTGCTGCTGCGCGTACGGGTTCGCGGACTGCTGGCCCTGGCCGTACGGGGCGTCCTGCGACGGCTGCGCGTACGGGTTCCCGTTCGTCGACTGCGCGGACGGCGAGCCCTGCTGGCCGTCCGGCTGCTGCGTGTCCGGCTGCGGCGTGCCCGACTGCTGGCCGTCCGGCTGCCCGTCGTGCTGGGGCCGACCGTCGTCGCCCCCGCTCGACTCGCCCGGCTTCGGCCACTGGTTCTGATCGGACACCGTCCACCCCTCCCGGCACCCGGTCGGTCGGTGCCTGCTGAGCATCCTCCCACACGGGCAGCGAGGGGGTTCAGGCACGTAGTGCGCCGTCCCGCTGCACACCTCGCGCCGGACCGCACGCCCGAGACCGCTACGCCTCGGTCAGACCTGGACGGACGTCACCGGCAGCGTGGAGTCCGCCGCGATGCCGAGGTCACTCGGCGCGTGCCCCTCGGCCACCAGGCGCGCCCCGACCGCCGCGATCATGGCGCCGTTGTCGGTGCACAGGTCGAACGGCGGGATCCGCAGCGCCACCCCGGCTCCGGCGCAGCGTTCCTCGGCGACGGCACGCAGCCGGGCGTTCGCCACGACCCCGCCCCCGAGCAGCAGCCGGTCGACACCGGTGTCCCGGCAGGCGGCGAGCGCCTTCGTCAGGAGCACGTCGACGACGGCCTCGCGGAACGAGGCAGCGACGTCGGCGACCGGGACCTCGCGGCCCTCGTCGCGGCACTTCTCGACCCACCGTGCAACCGCGGTCTTCAGCCCGGAGAACGAGAAGTCGTACCGGTGCTGCGCCATGTCCTTCGGCAGCGTCAGGCCCCGCGGGAACCGGATCGCCGTGGGGTCGCCCTCGGCCGCCGCCCGGTCGATCTGCGGACCGCCCGGGTACGGCAGGCCGAGCAGCCGTGCGACCTTGTCGAAGGCCTCGCCCGCGGCGTCGTCGATCGTCTCGCCGAGCAGTTCGACGTCGCCGACCAGGTCCCGCACGAGCAGCAGCGACGTGTGCCCACCGGAGACGAGCAGCGCCACGGTCGGCAGCTCGATCGCGCTGCCGTCGGCGCGCAGGACGTCGGCACCGACGTGCCCGACCAGGTGGTTCACGCCGTACAGGGGCTTGCCGGTGGCGACGGCGAGTGCCTTGGCTGCGCCGACGCCGACCATCAGGGCGCCCGCGAGACCGGGGCCCGCGGTGACCGCGACGGCGTCGAGCTCGTCGAGGGTGACGCCGGCACGGTCGAGCGCCTCGTGCAGGGTCGGGGTCATCGCCTCGAGGTGTGCGCGTGCGGCGACCTCCGGCACGACCCCGCCGTAGCGGGCGTGCTCGTCCATGCTCGACGCGATGACGTTCGCCAGCAGCGTGGTGCCGCGGACGATGCCCACTCCGGTCTCGTCGCAGCTCGTCTCGATGCCGAGCACCAGGGGTTCAGTCGCGCTCACCGAGGGTCTCCTGTCCGATCGGTCCGACACCGGTGGACGCAGCGGGCGCGACCGGGAGCTCCGCCCGCATCACCCACGCGTCGACACCGTCGGGCTGGTAGTAGCGGGGGCGGACGGCGATCCGCTCGAACCCGGCCGACGTGTACATCGCCTGCGCCACGGGGTTGTCCGCACGCACCTCGAGGAACACCTCGTGCACGCCGCGCCGTCCGGCCTCGTCGAGGAGCTCGGTGAAGAGCACCTTCCCGATGCCCCTGCCCCGCTGCTCCGCGGCCACCGCGATCGTCTGCACGTCGGCGACGGGGTTGCCCGCGAGCGACGAGAGCCCGGCGTACCCGACGACCGTCGGCGCACCGCCCTCCGTCGTCTCCACGACGACGTAGTACCCGTGCGGCGACCACAGCTCCCCCGCCATCTGCGACGAGGACCACGCGTCGGTCGGGAAGGACGCGTGCTCGAGGAACATGACGTCGTCGAGGTCCTGCGGCACCGCGCGGCGCAGCCGCAGCCCAGCGGGCAGTCCGCTCACCGGACGACCCGCTTCGGGGCGCCCGGCACGGTGACGTCGGGATCGCGCAGGTAGAGGGGGGTGTCGTCGGCGAAGGGTGCACCGGAGGCGAGCCGGTCCGCGGCGAGTGCCCCGAGCCTCCCGGCCGGGACGGTCGCGACGGTCGCGCGGGGCCAGTCGACGGCGTCCGGCCGGGAGGCACGGATCGCCTCGTCCCGGTCGGCCGGCCTCGCGAGTCCCGGACCCGCGACGCGGGTGCCGGTCTGGTCGTACGCGCTCCAGTAGACCTCGCGGCGACGTGCGTCCGTCAGGACGACGAACGGTCCGTCCTGCGCCTGGTCGGCCGCGATCGCGTCGTGGCTGACGAGCGGCAGGAAGGGGACGCCGCGGGCGGCCGCGAAGGTGCGGGCGGCGGCGATGCCGACGCGCAGACCGGTGAACGGACCGGGTCCCATGCCGGCCACGACACCGGTGACGTCGGCGCCGGTGGTGCCGGCCTCGGCGAGGACGTCGGCCATGAACGGCCCGATCACCTCGGCGTGGCGGCGGGAGTCGTCGGTGCTGCGCTCGGCGACGGCTCGACCGGTGACCGGGTCGACGACGGCGACGGAGGTACCGGCGGACGTGTCGATGGCGAGGAGCACCCGTCCATCGTAGGCGCGAACGACGCGACGGACGACGGCGTAGTGTCCGGTGATGTTCCACGCACGAGGGAGGTCACACATGCCCTGGACACCCCGATCACCGGCGCACCGCGACCCCGAGCAGTGGCGTCGCCGCGGGCTGCTGCCGCCCGCGGAACTCGACGCACTCGTGCATGCCCGGCTCGGCTGGGTGGCCGCCGAGGACCCGGCCTACGCCGACTTCTTCATCGACCCGACGGCGGCGCTGCCGGGCGCGTGACCGGACCCGGTCAGAGGGAGACGTCTGCCCAGCGGTCGCCGCTGGCCGTCACGACGACCCGTCGGGGCTCATCGGGGACGTCGTCCGGGTCGAGGTCCTCCGCCCCGGGGCCCGTCGCGTCGGCTCCGGTCGCGCGGACGATCTCGACGTCGAGCACGTCGTCCGCGATGCCGTCGACGAAGCCCCTCCCCCACTCGACGACCACGACGGAACCGTCCCAGTCGAGGTCGAGGTCGTCGAGCTCCACCGGGTCGCTCAGCCGGTAAGCGTCGACGTGGACGAGGTCCGGCCCGGCGGTCGTGGGGTGGGTCCGGGCGAGCACGAAGGTCGGACTCGACACCTGCCCGCGGGCACCGAGCGCGGCGCCGAGGCCCCGTGTGAGCGTCGTCTTGCCGGCACCGAGCGGGCCGGTCAGGACGACGAGGTCCCCCGCGCGCAGGACCGCGGCGAGCCGGGCGCCGAGCGCACCCATCTCGTCGGTCGTCGACACCGTCGTGTCGAGCAGCACCCGGGCGTCGGTCACGGCTGCTCCCGCAGGTAGTCGCCGACGCGGCCCTCGACCTGGTGCCCGACGACCTCGCGCGGGACACGGGCACCGATGCGGCACGTCACCTCTTCGCCGATCGTGCCGAGCGCCTCGCCCCACTCGAGCACGGTCATCTCGCCGTGCTCCCCCGTACCGAACAGCACGACCTGGTCGCCGACCCGCACCTCGTCGTCGCCGACGTCGACCAGGAACTGGTCCATCGCGACACGTCCGGCGATCGGGTACCGCTTGCCGCCGATGGTGACCTCGACGCGCCCCTGCGCGCGTCGCGGGACCCCGTCCGCGTAGCCGACGGGCACGAGGGCGAGGGTGGTCTCCGACGCGGTGCGGTACGTGTAGTCGTAGGAGACGCCCGTGCCGACCGGTACCCGCTTCGTCTTCGCGACCGAGGCGGTGAGCGTCATCACCGGCTCGAGGCCGAGGTCGGCGGCGGAGACCCCCTCGGCCCCGGGGATGCCGAGCAGGTTCGCCCCCATCCGCACCATGTCCTTGCGGAACTCCTTGCGCTCCAGGCCCGCGAGCGACGCTGCGACGTGCTCCATCGGCAGGTCGAGCCCGAGGTCCTCCGCGGTCTCCACGGCACGGTCGAACGCCGCGACCGCGGCGCTGTCGTCCTCGTCCGACGACTCCGCCAGGTGTGTGTACGCGGCGACGACCTCGATCCGGCCGGCGCGTTGGGCGTCGGCGGCGAGCGACACCAGCTCGGGCCAGGCGTCCGGCGTCGCGCCGTCGCGGTGCAGACCCGAGTCCACGCCGAGGTGCACGCGTGCCGGACGTTGGTCGACGGCGTCGACGACCCGCTGCAGCTCGGCGGCGTTCGAGACGCCGAGGTCGATCGCGGAGTCGATCGCGTCGCGGAAGTCGAGCGCGGGGTCGTGCTGCCAGGTGAACAGGTGGACGTCCTCGCCGACGCCGATCGCGCGGAGCCGCAGCGCCGCTGAGACGGTCAGGACGCCGATCCAGCGCACCCCGGCGTCGACGGCGGCGAGCGCGATCGGCTCGAGGCCGTGCCCGTAGGCGTCGGCCTTCATGATCGCCATGACCTCGACGGGCTGCATCCACCCGCGGACGAGGTCGAGGTTCGACCGGTAGGCGTCGAGGTCGATCCGGGCCCGGCGCAGCGGCGCGTTCACGTCGTCCTCCGTTCCACGCTGCGGCCGACCCTGGCGACCACCTCGTAGTTGATGGTGTCGACGGCTGCCGCCCAGTCCTCGACCGCGGGGTCGCCGTCCGCCGGGTCGCCCCAGAGCACGACCTCGTCACCGACCCGGACGTCGGCGTCACCGATGTCGATGTGCATGGCGTTCATGGCGACGCGGCCGACCACGGGGAACGTCCGGTCGCCGATCCGCACCGACACCCGGTTGCCCAGGTCGCGGTCGAAGCCGTCGGCGTACCCGAGCCCGATCACCGCGAGCCGGGTGTCGGTCACGGCACGCCAGGTGTAGCCGTAGCTGACGCCCTCGCCCGCGGCCACCGGGACGGTCCGGAGCACCGCGGCGGTCACGCGCATCGCCGGGCGGAGTCCGAGATCGGCCGAGGTGCGGTCCGCGAACGGGCTGAGGCCGTAGAGCGCGAGGCCGACCCGCGCGGCGTCGTGCCGGGTCTCCGGGACGGCGATGCTGCCGGCGCTGGCGGCGAGGTGCACCACGTCGGGCACGATCCCGTTCGCGGCGAGCCCGTCGAGTGCTCGCTGGAGGGCGGCGTCCTGGTCGAGGTCGTCGGCGAGGGATGCGTTCGACAGGTGCGACATCAGCCCCTCGACCCGGGTGCGACCACCGGAGCGCGCGATCCGTCCGGCGGTGGCGAAGAGCTCGGCCCACTCGGACTCGACGGCACCGTTCCGGCTCAGCCCGGTGTCGACGCAGACGTGCACGGCGGGGACCTCGGAGTCGGCGGCGGCGGCGAGCTGCGAGACGCTCGACACCGCCGGTGTCACGTCGTACTGCGCGGCCCGGCGGAAGTCCTCGTCCGGGGCGTGCAGCCACGCCAGGATCCGGACGCCCTCGTCGATGCCGGCACGGCGGAGGGCGATGCCCTCGTCGACGTCGGCGACCCCGAGCCACTCGGCCCCGGCGTCCACGAACGCCCGGGCGGCATCGACGGCCCCGTGGCCGTACGCGTTCGCCTTCACGACCGCGATCACGCCGGCCGGCGCCACCCGCTCGGACACCGTGGCGTAGTTCGCGATGAGGGCCTCGCGGTCGACCGTGATCCCCGTGAACGCGCTCATGCGTCCCCTCCTTCGATGACGACGAACGCCGTCGCGATCCCGCCGTCGTGCGACAACGACAGGTGGACGTTCGTCACACCACGGTCGGACGCCACACGACGGGCCCCCTCGTGCAGGGTGAGCGACGGGTTCCGCTGGTCGTCCGCGACGACCTCGAGCTCCTGCCAGCTCAGCCCGGCACTCGAGCCGAACGCCTTGATGAGTGCTTCCTTCGCCGCGAAGCGGGCCGCGAGCGACGACACCGGTCGGGGCTCACCGTCGCGCAGCTGCTCGGCCGGGGTGAAGAGTCGCGTCCGGAGCGCCGGGGTGCGCTCGAGCACACCCCGGAACCGCTCCGTGTCGACGACGTCGACCCCGATGCCGATGATCACGACGCTGGTCTACTCGACGGTGACCGACTTCGCCAGGTTGCGCGGCTGGTCGACGTCGAGGCCCTTGGCCGCGGCGAGCTCCATGCCGAACATGTGCAGCGGCGCGACGGCCAGCAGCGGCTCGAACAGCGGCGTCGCGAGCGGGATGCGCAGGACCTCGTCCGCGAAGGGCAGCACCGCGGCGTCGCCCTCCTCCGCGATGGCGATCACCCGGGCACCGCGGGCGCGGATCTCCTGGATGTTCGAGACGACCTTCGGGTGCAGCGAGCGCGGGTCGCGCGGCGACGGCACGATGACGAACACGATCTGGCCCGGCTCGATCAGGGCGATCGGGCCGTGCTTGAGCTCGCCGGCGGCGAAGCCCTCGGCGTGGATGTATGCGAGCTCCTTGAGCTTGAGCGCACCCTCGAGCGCGATCGGGTACCCCACGTGGCGGCCGAGGAACAGCACGCTCCGGGTGTCCGCCATCCACTTCGCGAGCTCTGCGACCCCGGAGGCGTCGTCGATCGTCTGCTGCAGCTTCGGGGCCAGGCCCTCGAGCTCGGCGACCTGCTCCGCGATCTGCTCGGCGGTCAGGGAGCCCTTGAGCGTCGCCAGGTGCAGCCCGAGCAGGTACAGCGCGACGCCCTGCGCGATGAACGCCTTGGTCGACGCGACCGCGACCTCGGGCCCGGCGTGCGTGTAGATCACCGCGTCGGACTCGCGCGGGATCGTGGCGCCCTGGGTGTTGCAGATGGAGAGCACCTGGGCACCCTGCTCGCGGGCGTACTTGACCGCCATCAGCGTGTCCATGGTCTCGCCCGACTGGCTGATCGACACCACGAGCGTGCGGTCGTCGAGTACCGGGTCCCGGTAGCGGAACTCGTGCGCGAGCTCGACCTCGACGGGGACGCGGGCCCACTGCTCGATTGCGTACTTGCCGAGGATCCCGGCGTACGCGGCGGTGCCGCAAGCGATGACGATGACACGGTCGACCTGCTGCAGGCGCTCGGCGATCGGGTCGAGGTCGGTCAGCGTCACGGCGCCGTCGTGCACGCGACCGAGGATCGTCTTCGCGACGGCCTCGGGCTCCTCGCTGATCTCCTTGGCCATGAAGGAGCTCCAGCCGCCCTTGTCCGCGGCCGAGGCGTCCCAGCTGACCTCGAACTCCTCCGGGGACGCCGGGGAGCCGTCGAAGTGCACGACCTCGACGCCGTCGGGACGGATCGTGGCGATCTCGTCCTGGCCGATCGCCAGGGCGCGCTGCGTGTACGCGACGAAGGCCGCGACGTCGGAGCCCATGAAGTTCTCGCCCTCGCCCAGGCCGACGACCAGCGGCGAGTTCCGACGCGCACCGACGACGACGCCGGGCTGGTCGGCGTGCACGACGAGGAGCGTGAACGCGCCCTCGAGCCGCTGCACGACCTGCTGCATCGCGGCGGTCAGGTCGCCGGTCTCACGGAACGCCCGACCGACCAGGTGGGCGGCGACCTCGGAGTCGGTCTCGCTGGCGAACACGACGCCCTCGGCGAGGAGCTCCTGCTTCAGCTCGGAGAAGTTCTCGATGATGCCGTTGTGGATGAGCGCGAGCTTCCCGCCGTCCGCCAGGTGCGGGTGGGCGTTGCCGTCGGTCGGGCCGCCGTGGGTCGCCCAACGGGTGTGCCCGATACCGGTGGCACCGTCCTCGATCGGGTGCGACTCGAGCTCCTCGACCAGTGCCTGCAGCTTGCCGGCCTTCTTCGCCGAGACGAGGTCACCCGGCCGGTCGACGACCGCGATGCCCGCCGAGTCGTAGCCGCGGTACTCGAGACGACGGAGCCCACCGAGGAGGACCTCCTGGCTGCTCCTGCTGCCGACGTATCCCACGATTCCACACATGGGCTCGATCCTACGGTCTGGCTGACCGCCCACCCTGCGAAGCACCGGCGGCGAGGATAACGTTCTGGTCATGGGACGCTTCGACGACATCGAGATCACCACGTTGCACGGGGAGCACACCACCTTCGGGCAGTTCTCCGACCGGGCCGTCCTCGTCGTGAACGTCGCGTCGCGCTGCGGGCTCGCACCTCAGTACGAGCAGCTCGAGGCCCTGCAGGAGACCTACGCCGAGCGCGGCTTCACGGTCCTCGGCTTCCCGAGCAACCAGTTCCTGCAGGAGCTCGGCTCCTCCGAGGCGATCGAGGAGTACTGCTCCACGACGTGGGGCGTGACGTTCCCGATGTCCGAGAAGGTGAAGGTGAACGGCAAGGGCGCCCACCCGCTGTACCAGGCGCTCAAGGAGACGCCGGACGCGTCCGGCAAGGCCGGCCGGGTCAGCTGGAACTTCGAGAAGTTCCTCGTCGCCCCCGACGGCACCGTCACCCGCTTCCGTCCGACCACGAAGCCGGACGCCCCCGAGGTCGTCGCCGCCATCGAGGCGGCGCTCCCCGCCTGACGGCGGCCCACCCGACCGTCGGTCCACCCGGCCGGCGGCCGCGTCGCGCGGACAGGCACCGGGCCCCGGACGGGAGGCGCGGTGCACGTGCGCCGGTCCGCCCGCGTCCGCCGCGCCTCCCGTCTGTACGCTCGTCCCCATGCCGATCACGGAAGCCACCGTCGCGCACCCGACCCCGTTCGTGGAGATCCCGCGCGCCGAGTGGTCCCAGCTCGCGCCGAAGGAGCACCTGTCGCTGACCGAGACCGAGATCGTGCAGCTGCGCGGGCTGGGCGACCGGCTCGACATGCAGGAGGTGCAGGAGGTCTACCTGCCGCTGTCCCGCCTGCTGACGCTGTACGCGGCCGGCGCCAGGAACCTGCACGCGGAGACGAGCCGGTTCCTCGGCGAGCGGGCCGGACGGACGCCCTTCGTGATCGGCGTCGCCGGGTCGGTGGCGGTCGGCAAGTCCACCGTCGCGCGGCTGCTGCGGGAGCTCACGAAGCGGTGGCCGGACACCCCGCGGGTGGAGCTCGTGACGACCGACGGCTTCCTGTACCCGAACGCCGAGCTGGAGCGCCGCGGGATCATGGAGCGCAAGGGCTTCCCGGAGTCGTACGACCGGCGCGCGCTGCTGCGGTTCGTCAGCCAGGTGAAGAGCGGGGCGGCCGAGGTGCGTGCGCCGTTCTACTCGCACCTGGTGTACGACATCGTGCCCGACGCCGAGATCGTCGTGCGGCAGCCGGACGTCCTCATCGTCGAGGGCCTCAACGTGCTCGCGCCGCCGGTGCACGGGCGGCTGGCGCTGTCGGACCTGTTCGACTTCACGATCTACGTCGACGCGAAGACGAAGGACATCGAGTCCTGGTACGTCGACCGCTTCCTCGCCCTGCAGGAGGAGGCGTTCTCGAGCCCGGACTCGTTCTTCCACCGGTTCGCGTCGCTGTCCCGCGAGGACGCGGTGCGGACGGCGACCGACGTCTGGCGCGCGATCAACGAGCCGAACCTGCTCGAGAACGTGCTGCCGACACGCTCCCGGGCGACGCTCGTGCTCAAGAAGGGCGCGAACCACAAGGTCAACTCGGTGCTGCTCCGCAAGATCTGACGCGGGGACGGCCGAGCGAGGCCAGCGGAACCAGGTTCCGGACTCAGCACCGCGGAAGAGCACGGTGTTGTGTCCGGAACCAGGTTCCTGAGCGGGGTGGGGCGCCCTACGCGGCCTCGTCGATCGCCAGCCGGTCGCGCACGACGTCGGCGAGCTCCTCGGCGACGCGCTGGGCGTCCTCCTGCGAGGCCGCCTCGACCATCACGCGGACGACCGGCTCGGTGCCCGACGGGCGCAGGAGCACGCGGCCGGAGTCGCCGAGGGCCTCGGTGGCCGCGGCGATCGCATCCTGCACACCCCGGTCGTCCAGACCGTGCCGGTCGACACCGCGCACGTTCAGGAGCACCTGCGGGAAGACCGTCATGCACGACGCGAGCTCCTGCAGGCTCTTGCCGGTGCGTGCCATCTCGGCGACCAGGTGCAGCCCGGTCAGGACACCGTCACCCGTCGTCGCGAACTCGTTGAAGATGACGTGGCCGGACTGCTCACCGCCGAGGGAGAAGCCTCCCTCGACCATCTTCTCGAGCACGTAGCGGTCGCCCACGGCGGTCTGCACGACCTCGATCCCGGCGTCCGCCATCGCGCGCGTGAGCCCGAGGTTCGACATCACGGTGGCGACGAGCGTGTCCGAGGCGAGACGCCCGCGCTCCTTGAGCGACAGCGCGAGGATCGCCATGATCTGGTCGCCGTCGATCGCGTT
>CAJYIG010000175.1 GCA_913774725.1 uncultured Curtobacterium sp.
GCTGACGAACCGGATGAACCGCGGGCAGTGGTTCTTCCGCCTGGCGTTCTTCCTGCCGTTCATCCTGCCGTCGGCGACGATCTCGCTCATCTGGGTGTTCATCTTCACGCCGGCGACCGGTCTCTTCGCGTCGATCCAGCAGGCGATCGGCCTCACCCCCGGGGCCGGCGTGCTGGCGAGCCCGAACACGGCCATGATCGGTGTCGCGATCGCCACCGTGTGGTGGACCCTCGGCTTCAACTTCGTGCTCTACCTGGCCGGCCTGCAGGAGATCCCCCGCGAGCTCTACGAGGCCGCGGCCGTCGACGGCGCGTCGAACTGGCAGCAGATCAAGTCGATCACGCTCCCGCTGCTCGGCCGCACGACCACCCTGGTGATCCTGCTGCAGATCATCGCCTCGCTGAAGATCTTCGACCAGGTGTACCTGATGACGAACGGCGGCCCGGGCATCTCGACCCAGGTCTCGCTGCAGCTCATCACCGGCGTCGGCTTCACCGACAACCGGCTCGGCGCAGCGTCCGCCGCGTCGGTGCTCCTGTTCATCGTGATCGTCGCGATCGCGGTCATCCGGCAGCTCGTCGAGCGCGCTGCCGCCAAGCGAGAGATCGGGGCCTGACATGACCGCCACCGAGAGCATCACCACGTCGCGCCCGCGGAAGCTGCGTCCGGGCGTCTCGGCCGCCGCTCCCGCCAACGCCGCGAAGATCGGCGTCTCCGGCAAGGGTTTCAACATCGCCGCCGCGATCATCCTCACGGTCTT
The DNA here is from genome assembly GCA_913774725.1 of uncultured Curtobacterium sp. Classification (GTDB taxonomy): domain Bacteria; phylum Actinomycetota; class Actinomycetes; order Actinomycetales; family Microbacteriaceae; genus Curtobacterium; species Curtobacterium subtropicum. The sequence continues at coordinate 761 of CAJYIG010000175.1, forward strand.
CGCGATCATCTGGTTGATCCCGAGCCTGTTCGCCCTGAAGACGTCGCTGTCCGACAACGGCGTCGCGGCGCTCGGCGCGAACGCGATCCTGTCGAACTGGAACCCGACGCTGTACTCCTACTCGACCCTGTTCCGGTCGGGCGACATCTGGAACTGGTACCTGGCGAGCGGTGTGACGAGCCTCGTCACCACGGCGCTGACGGTGCTGTTCGCGTCGATGGCGGCCTTCGCGCTGTCCCGCCTGGCGTTCCGCGGTCGGAACGTCGCGTTCCTGCTCATCATCCTCGGCATCATGATCCCGACGCAGGTCCTGATCATCCCGATCTTCCAGGAGCTCAACGCGGTCAACCTGCTGAACACCTACTGGTCGGTGATCTTCCCGCAGGTGCCGGCCGTGATCGCGGTGTTCATCTTCAAGCAGTTCTTCGACGGCATCCCGAAGGAGCTCGAGGAGGCCGCACGCATCGACGGCGCGGGCATGTGGAAGATCTACTGGTCGGTCATCCTGCCGCTGTCCCGTCCGGTGATCGCCGCCGTCGCGATCCTGACCTTCGTCGGTGTCTGGAACAACCTGCTCCTGCCGCTGTTCGTGCTGTCGAACCCGGACCTCATGACGATCCCGGTCGGGCTCGCCACGGTGCAGGGCAGCTTCGGACAGCGCTACGCCGACATCCAGGCCGGCGCGATCCTCGCGGCGCTGCCGCTGATCATCCTCTACCTGATCTTCCAGCGGCAGATCGTGGAGGGCGTGACGGGCTCGGGCCTCAAGGGCTGACCCCACCTCGAGACGGACGGGAGGCCGGACCGGGCGCAGCGACCCTTCCGCGCTTGGGTGACCCTTCCGCGCTTGGGTGACGCTTCCGCGCGTGGGAGGCCAGAAGGAACGTCCGGCCACGCGCGGAAGCGCTTCCTACTGCACGCGCGATGGGTCGTTCCGTCGCGCGGGGCACCGAGGTCAGAGCGGGTCGAGCCGCGTCCGGAGCAGGCAGAACTCGTTGCCCTCGGGGTCTTGCAGCACGTGCCAGGACTCCTCGCCGGTCTGCCCGACGTCCGCAGGTCGGGCGCCGAGCGCGAGGAGGCGGTCGAGTTCGGCGTCCTGGTCCTGGTCGACCGGGGACACGTCGATGTGCAACCGCAGGGTCTGGGTCGGCGCGTGGTCGACCCGGTTCAGGATGATCGTCGGGGTCGCACCGCCGAAGCCGGACGCGGGTCCGATCTCGACGCCGTCCTCGTCCTTGCCGAGTTCGACGTAGTCCAGCACCGCGCACCAGAAGCGCGACAGCGCCTCGGGATCGCGGCAGTTCAGCACGAGTTCGCTCAGTCGGACGCTCATGCCCGCACGCTACCCGGCCGGGGTCAGGCGGGGACGGCCCGCCGAGCCTCGTGCTTCCAGAAGCCCGAGAAGGTGATGCGCGACTTCGGGACCCCGGCCCGGTGCAGGTGCCGCCGGCCGGCCGTGGCCAGTCGCGACTCCCCCACGACGAAGGCGTAGACCCGGTCGTCGCACGGCACGTGGCGCTCGAGCTCGGCGAGCGCCGCACGCCCGGGGACCTCGTGCGGGCCGACGTGCTCGCGGACGATCCAGGTCACCTCGACGCCGACCGGGGCATCGAGCACGCGGACGTCGGCGGTGGTCGGGACCTCCTGGATGATGCGACCCACGGCGTCGCGGGGCAGCGATGCCGCGATGCCGACGACGGCGGGCAGACCGGTCTCCTCGGCCGCCACCAGGACCTGGCTGACGTCGTCCGGGCAGTCGAAGATGCGGCCCTGGTCGAGCACCGCGAGCTGGTCGCCCGGTCGCGCGGCGCAGGCCCAGACGGCCGCGCCGCCCTCGAGCACGCCGTCGTCGTCGGTGTGCACGACGAAGTCGACGTCCATCTCCGCCGTGCCGTCCGGCAGCTGCCGGAAGGCGGCGACCGTGTAGTTCGCCAGGTGCGGGCGCTCGTCCTGCGGGATGGCGAGGTACTGCGGGTACCAGCGCGTGCCGTCGATCTCGGGCAGCGTGAAGGTCTGCTGGTGCGGGAGCTGCAGGAACAGCCGGAACCAGTGGTCGTAGCCGGCGAAGGGGAACTCGTGCAGGTCGTCGCCGGTGACGGTCACCCGCTGCACCGACGGGGTGTACCGGACCGAGCGGAGCACCCGGGCGCGGAAGAGCCGGGGTGCCTCGGGCATGAGCCGCGGGATCTTCGCCATGAAGGGAAGGCTACCCTAAGCTGGTCCGCGTGCCACCCCCCGAGACCGTCCTGACGCCCACGCGCGCAGCCCGGACCGACGCGATCCCGCGTGCCGACAGCGTGCACCGCCGGGCGGTCCGTCGCCGACTGCTGGTGGTGGCGGTCCTGGTCGTCGTGCTCGTCGTCGCCGCGGTCGCGAGCATGCTCCTCGGGAGCAACCGGCTCGGCGTCGACCAGGTGCTCGCGGGGCTGACACGGTCCGGGTCGAGCACCGCCGAGGCCGTCGTGTGGGGCTCGCGCATCCCGCGCACCCTCATCGGCGCCGCCGTCGGAGCGGCCCTCGGCATCGCCGGGCTCCTCATGCAGGGCCACACCCGGAACCCGCTCGCCGACCCCGGACTGTTCGGGGTCTCCTCCGGCGCGGGACTCGCCGTGGTGCTCGGGGTGTACGTCTTCGGCGTCACGAGCACCGGTGCCACGGTGTGGTTCGCCCTGGTCGGCGCGGTCGTGGCGAGCGTCGTCGTCTTCTCGGTGACCGTCGCCGGCAGCGGGACCGCGAGTCCGGTGCCCCTCGCCCTGGCCGGCGCCGCCGTGTCCGCCCTGCTCGGCGCGATCACGTCCTTCATCGTGCTGACCGACCAGGACTCCCTCGACGCCTACCGGCTCTGGGTCGTCGGATCGCTCGCCGCCCGGCAGCTCGACGTGCTCGCGGCCGCGGCCCCGTTCCTGCTCGTCGGCGCCGTGCTCGCGGTGTGGAACACCCGCGCGCTCGACGCCCTCGGACTCGGCGCGGAGCTGGCGAAGGGCCTCGGCGAGAACGTGCTGGTCGCCCGGCTCGTCGGCCTCGGCGGCATCACGCTCCTGGCCGCCGGTGCGACCGCGGCAGCCGGGCCGATCGGCTTCGTCGGCCTGACCGTGCCCCACGTCGCCCGGGCGCTGGTCGGCACCGGACACCGCTGGACGCTGCCCGTCTCGGCACTCGTCGGGGCGGCGCTCGTGCTCGTCGCCGACGTGGTGGGACGACTCGTCGGCGGGTTCTCCGAGGTCGAGGTCGGCATCGTGCTCGCCGTGCTCGGCGGACCGGTGTTCGTCGCCGTCGCCCGTCGTCGATCGCTGGTGTCGCTGTGAGCGCCGCGACCGGTACGACCGGCACGCGGCGCGACCCGGAGCAGCCGAGCGCCGGCACGCACGCGGGCCGTGCGCCCGCCGGTCGTCGCGGCGTCCGCGTCGGCCCGGTCGGGCTCGCCTGGCGTCCGCGGGTGCTCGGCTGGACGGTCGGCGCGATCGCCGTCGCACTGGTGCTCGTGGTGCTCGGCGTCGCCGTCGGCAGCACGTTCATCGCCCCGGGCACCGTCGTCCGTGCGCTGCTCGGTGCCGAGGACGGCCCGGACGGCTTCATCGTCAGGACCCTCCGGCTCCCCCGCGTCCTGACCGGCGCGCTCGTCGGCCTGGTGCTCGGGACCGCGGGCGCGCTGACGCAGACGGTCACCAGGAACCCCCTCGGCACGCCGGACATCATCGGCGTGACCTCCGGCGCGAGCGTCGGCGCAGTCGCCGCGATCGTCCTCGGCGGCGGCACCTACTCGGTCTCCTCGGTCGTCCTGAGCGGCGGGATCCCGGTCGCGGCGACGATCGGGGCACTCGTCGCCGCGGCTGCCGTGTACGGCCTCGGCTGGCGGGGCGGGGTGCAGAGCTACCGGCTCGTCCTCGTCGGCATCGGGGTGAGCGCCACGCTCGACGCCGTGACGAGCTACCTGCTCGTCCGCGCGAAGATCACCGTCGCCACCGCGGCGTCGCAGTGGCTCGTCGGCAGCCTGTCGAGCACCTCGTGGACGATCGTGTGGCCGCTCCTGATCGTCGCCGCGGTGTGCGTGCCGATCGCCCTGGCCACCAGTGCCGCGCTCGGCATCGGGCAGCTCGGCGACGAGGTCGCGACCGGCGTCGGGCTCGGCGTCCAGCGGCACCGGCTGCTCGTCCTGGCACTCGCCGTCGTCCTGACCGCAGCCGCCGTCGCCGCCGCCGGACCGATCGGCTTCGTCGCGTTCGTCGTCCCCCAGGTCGCCCTGCGCCTGGCCGGCACGAACCGACCGCCACTGCTGCTCGCCGGGGCGCTCGGAGCGGTCCTCGTCCTCGGCGCCGACCTGCTCGCCCGCTCCGCGTTCCCCTGGCAGGTGCCCGTCGGCATCGTCACGACCGTCGTCGGCGCCCCGTACCTGATCTGGCTCCTCGTCCGCCACCGCAAGGAGATGTCCCGATGACCGCGACCACCGCGCACACCGCCACCACAGCGCGCACCGCACGGACGCACCGGGCCGACGGTGGCGACGCGACCGGCACCGAGCCTCCCGTCCTGGAGGCCCGCGGCCTGTCCGTCGGCTACGACCGCGACCCCGTCCTCCGCGACCTCGACCTGCGGATCGAACGGGGCACCGTGACGACGTTCCTCGGGGCGAACGGCTGCGGCAAGTCGACCCTGCTGAAGGCCTTCGGCCGCGTGCTCAAGCCGCAGTCGGGCGAGGTCCTGCTGGACGGTTCCCCCATCCGGAAGGAGCCGAACCGCGCCGTGGCCCGGCGACTCGCGATCCTGCCGCAGACCCCGGTGGCCCCGGCGGGCACGAGCGTGCTCGACCTGGTGATGCGCGGACGCAACCCGCACCAGTCGTGGGCGAAGCCCTGGACCGCGGACGACGCCGACGTCGCCGAGCAGGCCATCGCGGCGACCGGCCTGACCGAGGTGGCGCACCGTGACGTCGCGAGCCTGTCCGGCGGCCAGCGGCAGCGGGCGTGGATCGCGCTCGTCGTGGCGCAGCAGGCGGAGACCCTGCTGCTCGACGAACCGACCACCTACCTGGACCTCGCGCACCAGCTCGACGTGCTCCGACTCGTCCGGCGGTTGAACCGCGAGCAGGGGTCGACCGTCGTGATGGTGCTGCACGACCTGACGCTCGCCGCGCGGTACTCGGACCGAC
>CAJYIG010000176.1 GCA_913774725.1 uncultured Curtobacterium sp.
CCCTCACCTGCGCGGTCCGTGCGGGAGCCAGCCGGACAGTGCAGGTGAGGGCTCGCGCACGAGGACGCCCCCTCCGACCGTGCGGTCGGAAGGGGCGTCCCGGTTCGTGCTGGCCGGATCAGGCGGAGTGCGCCCGACGACGAGCCATGACCACCATGATGGCCGTGCCGATGAGGGCGAGCAGCCCGGCGGCGATGCCGGCCGGCGCCAGGTCCGCACCGGTGAACGCGAGCTGACCGGTCGGCGTCGTGGCCACCGGAGCCGTGCCGGCCCCGCCCTGACCTGCGGCCGGCGTGGTGCCGATCGGGGCGACGGCTGCGGTCACCGTGAACTCGACCGGGTCGGACGGGTCCGACACGACCGGCGCGCCGTCGGCGTCGACGACGGGCTCGCCGTCGGCGTCGAGCAGGAAGCCCTGCGCGACGGCGGTGTAGTCACCGGGCTCGACGGCGAGCGTGACGCTCCAGGTACCGTCTGCACCGACGACGATCGGGTCCTCCGGGTCGGCCGGCTCGGCGGCGCGGGCGGCCGGCTCGTCCAGCTCGTCGGTCGGGACCGCGACGAGCAGGATGTTGCTGCCCGGCGTGCCGGTGCCCTCGAACGTGACGTTCGGGCCGGTGACCGTCGCCCCGTCCTTCGGAGCGGTGATGACCGGCTCGTCGAGCACCGGGGTGGTCGGTGTGGTCTCGACGGCGGGCAGCGAGAACGCGACCGTGACGTCGCCCGTGCCGACGCCACCGGTGACCTGGGTCAGGCGGACGGACTGGGCGGTGGCGGCGTCGTCCGCGAAGGTCACGTCGACACTCCACTTGCCGTCGTCTCCGACGGTGGCCTGCACGAACGGGAAGTTCCCGGTGAGCGAGACGCGCGACCCGGCGGTGCCGGTGCCCGAGAACGTGACCGTCCGGGTGGCGGTGGTCGCACCGTTCTGCGGCGTCTCGACCACGAGGGTCTGCGTCGCCGGCAGGTTGACGTTCACCGTGACACTGCCACGACCGGCAGCGCCGACGATCTGGTTGACCGTGATCGACTGCGCGCGGTCCACGTCGTCCGGGAAGGTGACGTCGCCGGTCCAGTTGCCGGCGGCGTCGACCAGGATGCCCGTGACGGGCGACCCCGCGGACGGCACGAGCGCGATGTTCGCGGTCGGGATGCCCGTGCCGGACACCGTGACGGTGCGCGACGCGAGGTACTGCCCCTCGGTGGGGCTCGTGACCGTCAGCTGCGCGGGCGCCGCCGGCAGGTTGAAGGCCACGGTCTTCGGCTCGTCGAAACCGCTCAGTCCGACGATGCCGTCGACGAAAGCGGTCTGCTGGACCGGGGCGTCGGCGGCGTACTCGTGGTCGACCGACCACGCGCCGCTGTTCGGGACGTTGGTCCGGGCGATGACCGCGCCGTCCTGGGAGTCCTCGTGGATGATGATCGTCGAACCGGCGACGGCCGTGCCCGAGAACGTGACGTCACGGGTCGGGGTCGTCTGACCGGCGGTGGGCGAGGTCACCACGAGCTCGCCCGGGGCGGCACTGGCGGATGATGCAGAGAGGAGCGCGCCTCCGAGCGCGAGTGAGACCACGGCTGGCACGGCCAGCAGGGTCCTCCACGACGTCTTCGTCACTGGGGTCCGTTCGTTCGGGCAGCCGTCACCAGGGGAGCGGCCACGCGGGAGGTGTCGCCAGGGAATTGAACGACCTCTCAACTCTAGGCGGCTGTGAGGAATCCTGTACGGATTGCGATGGATCATCCATCTCACGCACTCCCGACCGTCGTCCGCGCGCTCAGCGGCGTCCGAGCACGCTCGGGGGCATGAACGACAACCGGCTCGGAACCGCGGTCAGCCCGTACCTGCGCCTGCATGCCGACAACCCGGTGGATTGGCGCGAGTGGGGGCCGGAGGCCTTCGCCGAAGCGAGGGAGCGGGACGTCCCGGTGCTCGTCTCCGTCGGGTACGCCACGTGCCACTGGTGCCACGTGATGGCGCGCGAGAGCTTCTCGGACCCCGAGATCGGGGAGCTGCTCCGTCGGGACTTCGTCGCCGTGAAGGTCGACCGCGAAGAGCGTCCGGACGTCGACGCCAGTCTGATGGCCTCCGCGAGCGCGTTCACGCAGCAGCTCGGGTGGCCGCTGACCGCGTTCGCGACGCCCGAGGGGCGGGTGTTCTTCGCGGGGACGTACTACCCGCCGACCCAGGTCGGTCAGGTCGGTTCGTTCCGGCAGCTCCTGGCGGCGGTGCTCGAGGCGTGGACGGAGCGACGGCACGAGGTGGACGCGAACGCGGGCGCGATCGCCGCGGCGATCGCGCAGGGGGCGACGGCCGACGCTGCCGCGCGCGGGTCGGGGGTGGACGCGACCGCGCAGGGTGGTGAGCCGTCCGACGGCGCCGCACCGGGCCTCCCGTCCGTCGACGCGATCCGTGCCGTGACCGCGCAGCTCGTCTCGGCCGAGGACACCACGTACGGGGGCTTCGGCGGCGCGCCGAAGTTCCCGAGCGCGCCGCTCCTCGAGTTCCTCGGTGACGTCGCGGCCGACGGGGACGACGTCGCACGAGGGCTGCTCGACCGGAGTCTCGACGCGATCCGCACGACCGAGCTGACGGACGCCGACGGGGGTGTGTTCCGGTACGCGACCAAGCGCGACTGGAGCGTCCCGCACTACGAGCGGATGCTCTACGACAACGCGGGACTGCTCGCGGTCGCCGGCCCGGAGCAGGCCCGGGGCATCGCCGACTTCCTCTGGGACACGCTCCGGCGGCCGGACGGTGCGTTCGTCGCGGCGCAGGACAGCGAGTCGACCATCGACGGACGACGGGTCGAGGGCGACTGGTACCGGTTGCCGCTCGACGAGCGGGGCCGGTTCGACGCGCCGCCGCTCGACGACCAGGTGCTGACGGGGTGGAACGGCCTCGCGATCCGGGGCCTCGCGCTCGCCGGGGCGCGGCACGGCGACGACGAGATGCTCGATCTCGCCCGCGGTGCCGCCGACGCGGTCCTCACCGCCCACGTGCGTGATCGGCACGTCGTCGTCCGGTCGAGCACCGCGCACGGCACGTCGTCCGCGCCCCCGACGATCGAGGACGTCGGGCTACTCGCCGAGGGGCTGCTCGAACTCGCGCTCGTCGTCGGCGAGGTCCGGTACGCCGTGACGGCACGCTCGCTCGTCGACGACGGGCTGGCCGGCCGGTTCGACACCGACCCGGTCCTCCGTGCCGCCGGTACGGCCACCGGCGAGCAGCCGCAGACGGCATTGCGGTCCGGCACGGTCGCGCTGGCGGGGGCAGCTGCGACGCTGGGTGCGCTCACCGGCGACCGATCGCTCCGTGACGCCGCGACCCGGCTCGTCGCCGACCGTGCGCACACCGGGACGGAACGGTCGCTCGGCCACGCGGACGCCCTCGGGGTCGCCCTCGCCCTGCAACGGCCGTCGCGCGAGGTCGTCGTCGTGACAGAGGTCGTCGAGTCCGGGCGCGGTGACCCGATGCGGCGGACAGCCCTCGCAGCCCGCCGGCCGGGCACGGTGGTGGCGACGGTGACCGCGGACCAGGCGCGCGCGTGGGCCGATGCCGGGTTCTCCCTGTTCATCGGGCGGGACGGCTCGTCACCGGCCGCGTACGTCTGCCACGACCACGTCTGCGCGCTGCCGGCGCGGGACGTCGCTGCGCTCTCCGACCAGCTGCGCTGACGCCTGCCCCGCCCGGACCGCTATCCTGGAATGCTCATGTCTGCCACGCCCGTCATCACGTACCCGCCCGAACTGCCGGTGTCGCAGCGGCGGGACGACATCGCCGCCGCGATCCGCGACCACCAGGTCGTGATCGTCGCCGGCGCCACGGGCTCGGGCAAGACGACGCAGCTGCCGAAGATCTGCCTCGAACTCGGCCGCGAGTCGATCGGGCACACCCAGCCGCGCCGGATCGCCGCGCGGACCATCGCCGAGCGCGTGTCCGAGGAACTCGGCGGTGAACTCGGCGACCTCGTCGGCTACCAGGTGCGCTTCACCGACAAGGTGAGCGCGAACACCCGTATCAAGCTGATGACCGACGGGATCCTGCTCAACGAGATCCACTTCGACCGCGACCTGAAGCGCTACGACACGATCATCATCGACGAGGCGCACGAGCGCTCGCTGACGATCGACTTCCTGCTCGGGTACCTGAAGCGACTGCTCCCGCGGCGCCCGGACCTCAAGGTGATCATCACCAGTGCGACGATCGACCCGGAGTCGTTCTCGCAGCACTTCGGCGGCGCACCGATCATCGAGGTGTCCGGCCGCACCTACCCGGTCGAGATCCGCTACCGGCCGCTCCTCGCCGACGACGCCTCGGACACGGACGACGGTGACGACACCGACCCACGGACCGACGACAGTGGCAGCCATGGCGCTGCGGGCGCGGACGACCGCGACGTGCTCCAGGGCATCACGGACGCCCTCGACGAGCTCGCGCGCGAGGACCCGGGCGACGTCCTCGTGTTCCTGTCCGGCGAGAACGAGATCCGCGATGCGCAAGAGGCCATCGAGGGCAAGCGGTACCCGGGTACCGAGGTCCTGCCGCTCTACGGGCGTCTGTCCGCGGCCGACCAGCACCGGGTGTTCGAGCGCCGGACCACGCCGGGCATCCGTCGCCGCGTCGTCCTCGCCACCAACGTGGCGGAGACGTCCCTGACCGTGCCGGGCATCAAGTACGTGATCGACACCGGCACGGCCCGCATCTCCCGGTACTCGCCGCGGGCGAAGGTGCAGCGGCTGCCGATCGAGGCGATCAGCCAGGCGAGCGCGAACCAGCGGTCCGGCCGGGCGGGACGCACGAGCGCGGGCATCGCGATCCGGCTCTACTCCGAGGACGACTTCGCGCGCCGGCCGGAGTTCACCGATCCCGAGATCCTGCGGACGAACCTGGCGGCGGTCATCCTGCAGATGATCTCCCTCGGCTTCGGCGACATCGAGCGCTTCCCGTTCCTCCAGCCGCCCGACTCCCGCGGTGTGAAGGACGGCCTCGACCTGCTGCGCGAGCTCCGTGCGGTCGACGGCGACGGTCGGATCACGAAGGCCGGGCGGCAGCTCACCCGACTGCCGATCGATCCGCGGCTCGGCCGGATGGTGCTCGAGGCCGGCCGCCAGGGCGTCGGCCGCGAGGTCATAGCGATCGTCAGCGCCCTGAGCATCCAGGACCCGCGCGAGCGCCCGCTCGAGAAGCGCGCCCACGCCGACCAGCTGCACGCGCGCTTCGCCGACCCGACGAGCGACTTCCTCACCCTGCTCAACCTCTGGAACCACATCGAGGACAAGCAGGACGAGCTGTCGTCGAGCGCGTTCCGGCGCCTGTGCAAGGCCGAGTTCCTCAATCACCTGCGCATCCGCGAGTGGCAGGACCTGTACCGGCAGCTGTCCCGCGCGGCCAAGCAGGTCGACGTCCGCGTCGGGCAGTCCCGCTCCGAGGACGGCGACGCCGTGCACCGCTCCCTGCTCGCCGGGCTCCTCAGCCAGATCGGGCTGCGCGACAAGGAGAAGCGCGACTACCTCGGGGCGCGGGGCGTCCGCTTCGTGGTGTTTCCGGGCAGCGTCCTCGCGAAGAAGCAGCCCGATGCCGTGATGGCCGCCGAGCTCGTCGAGACGAGCCGGCTCTTCGCCCGCACCGTCGGACGGATCGACCCGGCCTGGGTCGAGCCGCTCGCCGGGGACCTGCTCAAGCGCACCTACGGCGAGCCCCACTGGGAGAAGAAGCAGGGCGCGGTCGTGGCCTACGAGCGCGTGACCCTGTTCGGCGTCCCGATCGTGCAGCGCCGCCGGGTGCAGTACAAGCGCGTCGACCCGGAGCACTCGCGTGAGCTGTTCATCCGGCACGCCCTGGTCGAGGGCGAGTGGGACGCGCAGCAGGCCTTCGACCGGGCGAACCGGAAGCTCCGCCGCGAACTGGAGCAGCTCGAGGAACGCACCCGCCGCCGCGACATCCTGTTCGACGACGAGCGCGTGTACGAGTTCTACGACGCCCGGATCCCCGCCGACGTCGCCACGACCCGTGACTTCGAGGGCTGGTGGCGGACGACCCGCCGCGAGCAGCCCGACCTGCTCACGATGCGCCGCCAGGACCTGCTCGACGAGGACGCCGCCGAGGCGGCCCAGGACGAACAGGAGTACCCGACGCAGTGGCGCTCCGGCGACCAGCGCCTGGCGATCAAGTACCGCTTCGAGCCGGGCGCGCAGGACGACGGCGTCAGCGTGCAGGTGCCGCTGGCACTGCTCCCCCGCATGCGCGAGGAGGGCTTCGACTGGCAGGTCCGCGGTCTGCGCAAGGAGCTCGTCACCGCCCTCATCAAGTCGCTGCCGAAGCAGATCCGGAAGAACGTCGTCCCAGCCGCTGACTGGGCCGAGAAGATCGTCGCCGAGCTACCGGACGACGCTCCGACCGAGCCGACCGAGTCCTTCCGCGCGACCCTCGCCGCGGCGATCCAGCGGATGACGTACGTGCCGGTGACCGAGGCCGACTTCGACCTGTCGCGGGTGCCCGCGCACCTGCTGCCCACCTGGGCTGTCGTCGACGAGCGCGGCCGTCGCGTCGAGTCCGGCAAGGACCTCGCCGCCCTGCAGACGAAGCTGAAGGACCGGACCCAGCAGAGCGTCGCCTCCGCCACGGCGAAGGCAGCGGCCCGGCCGGGAGGCGCGGCGCGCGTCGCCGGGGCGTCCTCCGGCACGCAGGTGGAACGGTCCGGCCTCACCGCCTGGCCGTCCGACGACCTGCCACAGGTCCTCGACACGAAACAGGCCGGTGGCGTGATCAGGGCGTACCCGTCCCTGGTCGAGGAGGGCGAGGGCCCGAAGGCGACCGTCGGCGTCCGGCTCCTGGCGACCCCCGGTGACCGCGCGGTGAGCATGCCCGCCGGCGTCCGTCGGCTCGTGATGCACGCGGTGCCCTCGCCGGTGTCGTACGTGCAGTCGCACCTCACTGCGCAGGAGAAGCTCGCGCTCGCGGCGAGCCCCTACCCGTCGACCGCGGCGCTGTTCGACGATGTGCTGGCAGCCGTCGTGGACGCAGGCATCCGTCGCGCGCACCCGGACGGCCTCGTGTTCACGCGGGCCGAGTTCGAGTCGGTGCGGGACGCCGTGTCGGCCACCGTCGTCGACACCATGTTCACCGCGGTGTCCGAGGTCGCCGCGGTCCTGACGGCGCAGCGCGCGGCCGACAAGGCGATGAAGCAGGCCAACTCGATGGCCCTGCTGCCCGCGCTCACGGACATGCGCCAGCAGGTGGAGCGCCTGGTCTTCCCGGGCTTCGTCGCCGTCGCCGGACTCGACCGACTGCGCCGGATCCGGGTGTACCTGCAGGGGGTCGACGCCCGCGTGCAGAAGCTCCTGCAGAACCCGGGGCGCGATGCGACGTGGATGCGCGAGGTCACGGTCGCGACCGACCGCTACACGGACGCCGGGGGGACCTTCCCGCCGTCGACCGGCGCGCACCCCGAGCTCGTGCACGCCCGGTGGATGCTCGAGGAGTTCCGCCTCAGCCTGTTCGCCCAGGAACTCGGGACCGCCGAGACGGTCTCGCTGCAGCGCATCACGAAGACCCTGGCCGCCGCCCGCTGACCTGATTCCAATCGCAATCTGCCAAAACGTAACCCCATCGGGGGGGTATGTGAGTGACCCTCGGGCCTGCAGTGCGCCCTAGAGTCGACCCATGGCTATCAGTCCGTCTCCTACTACACATGTCACAGTGGATCTCCTTGCTTGGCAGGAAAGTGGGGCGCTGGAACTCAGCCCCAAGTTCCAGCGACGACCGGTATGGAAGCAGGCGTCGAAGTCGTACTTCATCGACTCTCTGTTGAGAGGCTACCCCGTCCCACCGATCCACATTCGCCTCGGAATCAGTAAAGCTGGGACTGCTGTTCGCGAGATCGTTGACGGCCAACAAAGACTTAGAGCAGTCTTTGATTTCATTTCCGGGCGATACAGACTGTCGAAAACGCTCGAGGCTTCTTGGGCGGGCAAAAGTTTCTTTGAGCTAGACGAAGCCGAAGCGAATCAGTTGCGGATGTACAAGTTTCACGCCTTCCAGTACGACGGCATCGACGATGCAACTGTTCTCGAGATCTTTGCGCGTATCAACACATACTCAGTCGCACTAACGAAGCAAGAACTCCGGAACGGCCAATACTTCGGTGCTTTCAAAAACACCATGTACGAATTGGCTCGAGAGAATCTGGGATTCTGGCGAGACTCAAAGCTGTTCTCAGAAACCGCAATCGCTCGCATGGCAGAGGTTGAATTAGTAAGTGAACTTACGGTACTCCTCCTTGACGGGGTTCAGGATAAGAAGAACAGCTTGGACTCTTATTACAAAGCACTGGACGAGAAATGGGATGCGCCCGGTGTCACATGGTCCTACCGGGGGCGTCAAGTCCCAAGGAGCCCAATAAGCCGGCAAGAACTAATTATCCGCTTCGAGCAGATCATCACTGATATTCAGCAAATAGCAGGAGCGGACCTAGCCGAGTCAGAGTTCCGCCGGATACCCTTGTTCTACAGCCTCTTCGCCGTTATCGCGCATCACCGCTATGGTCTCGGAAACATCGATCGACCTTCTCCAAGCCGAGCTTTGAACGACAACGAAATGATCTCTCTGCGCTCGGCCCTGGAAGAGCTTTCTCTCGTCGTCAACGAAAAGCCGTCGGGGAGCGACATCCCGGCATGGAAACGTAATTATCTCGTCGCCGCGTCTCGCCAGACGGATAACGCGGGGCCTCGTCAAAGCCGAATCGAGACCCTATGGGATAGGGCGGAACTCACTAGTTAATGTCCGTTCAACTCGAGACAGGTGCCGAGCGCTTCTTCACTCAATGCAACGAGACCTTGGCGTGGCTCGGAGCGACAGAGGCCCTCTGGCTGACAGCGCCTCCCACGACTGAGATCCGTCGCAACCTGCGAGTGACGCAGCTTGAAGCCCTATACGAAGCAGCGTTCCTACGCATATTCACCGCATGGGAAGTAACCCTCGAGGATCTTGTCCTCCGAATGATGGCGAAAGCCGGGACTCCATCCTGGATTGCAGCGCCCGCTAGCGGGAAGAGTCTGCATCCTTCCATCGCTAGCGCGCGCGCCGCTCTTTATGGAAATCGAGATTTCCTCCTTTGGCATAATCCGCTGAAAGTGACGACCAGGATTTCTGGGGTCCTATTGAACTCACCCCTCGAAGTAGAGCTCGTGGCGTCAGCGGCTTGGCTAGAAAATGTTGGGCACGTCCGCCACCGCATCGCGCATTCGTCGCCGGATGCGAGCAGGAACTTCCAAATAGCGGCCGCATCAATAGGTGGAGGCAGTTTCCGAGGGTCACCAGGCCGCTTCCTCCGGAGTGAAGACCTGGCTGATCCCCTGAATCGAACTAAGTGGATTGTGAAGATAGACGAGGGCCTTCGAAGGATTGTTCGAGCAGCTCTCAAATAGGAATTGATTAGCGCAGGCACTGAGCAAACATATCGCGTATCGGTCGTTGTACTCCGTTGAATTGCAGCAGTACTGTCGGTGCGCAATTTTCCGGTGCAATCCGGATATAGCTTGAAGGAAGGCCGCGACGGGACGGGTCAGCCTTGAGAGGCAGTGGCCAGCCCCTCGACGACCGTGACGTTCGGAATTGCGGTCAGGGTGCGACCGGGCAGGAACACCTTCGCGCCGCGGAGCCCTGCGCCGACGACGACCTCGGGGGCGTCGAGCACGCGCGCGTCGACGTACACCGGCCAGTCCGCGGGGAGCCCGATCGGGGTGATCCCGCCGTACTCCATGCCCGTCAGCTCGACCGCCTGGTCCATCGGCGCGAAGCTCGCCTTGCGGACGTCGAGCAGCTTCTTGACGACGCGGTTGACGTCGAGCTTCGTCGACGCGAGCACCACGCAGGCGGCGTAGCGGACATCGTCGCCGCGCTTCCCCGCGACGACGATGCAGTTCGCGCCGCCCTCGAGCGGGTACCCGTAGGCCTCGGAGAACGCCGCGGTGTCGGCGAGGTCCGGATCGATCGGCGCCGCCTGGATCGTCGACAGGACGTCGCTCGGCAGTGCGACGAGCGCCTGGGCGACGGGGATCGCGAGGAACCCGGTGGCTACGAGGGCGGGGGAACGGTCGAGCGTCGGCATGCCCCGAGCCTAGGGAGCACCTGACGAGCCGACGATCAGGCGGAGCGGTCAGGCGCGC
The DNA here is from genome assembly GCA_913774725.1 of uncultured Curtobacterium sp. Classification (GTDB taxonomy): domain Bacteria; phylum Actinomycetota; class Actinomycetes; order Actinomycetales; family Microbacteriaceae; genus Curtobacterium; species Curtobacterium subtropicum. The sequence goes on from CAJYIG010000176.1 coordinate 10,168, forward strand.
CCGTCGATCGACCGCGCTCCCGGCACAGGCGGCGCCGGGTCGTCCGATGCCTCGGGGTCGTCCGCCCGCGCCCACTTCACGGTCCACCGGACGAGCGGCTGCACGCGGTCCCACGCGGCGGTGATGTCCTCGAGTGAGCTCTCCAGCGGAAGGTGCACGAGCGCCGCGTAGTGCTGCATCCGGAGCAGGTCGATCCGCGGGTGGTCGACGTCGTACCCACGGGGAGCGGTCTTTAGCGGCGGCCCGGCGAGCTCGTACCCGGCGTCGGTCAGCTCGTCGAGCTCCCGCTGCAGCGCTGCGGCCGCCTGCGGGTGCTCGTCGATCGTCGTGCGACCCGCCTGCAGCTGTGCGCGCGACGGTTCGTAGAGCCCGCCCCCGACCTGCAGTCCGTCGACTCCGGCGCTGAGGTACGTGCCACCCGCCGTCAACCCGGTGTCCTCGCGGTAGGGCCGCTTGTCCGGCGTGAACCGCAGGTCCCGGTGCTGCCGCAGCACCCGGCCCGGGCCGTACCGCCGCTCGGCCTCGTGCAGGAGCGCCTCCATCGGGTCGCGGACGTGCCGTTCCCAGTCATCACGGTGGTCCTCGAACCAGGACTTCTCGTTGTGCGCGGCGAGCCCACGGAAGAACGTCGCGAGCGCTGGTGAGAACGGCGTCGAAGGCATGCACCAGTGAACCGCCGCCCGGTGCACGCGCGTCGGCAGTCCGGGGTACGAGACTGACCGGGTGGACCGACTCCGACCGATCGACCTCGACCAGTGGCCCCGCGCCGAGCACTTCGCGCACTACCGGCGGGAGCCCTGCGCCTGGGAGATGACCGTCGACGTCGACGTCAGCGCCTTCGTGGACGCCGCTCGGGCCGCGGGCGCGAAGACGTACCCGTCGCAGATCTGGGTGCTCGCGACGGTCGTCAACCGGCACGACGAGTTCCGGATGCAGCTCACCGAGGACGGCCATCCGGCGGTGTGGGACGTGGTGCACCCGACGTTCACGGTCTTCCACCCGGACACCGAGACCTTCTCGGTGCTCGTCGTCGAGTACGACCCCGACGCCCGGGCCTTCCACGACGCCGTGGTCGCGACGACCGAGCGGTACCGCGACGACCACCGCCTGTTCCCGCAGGGCACCGGGCGCACCGACCTCTTCGACGTCTCGACGCTCCCTCGGACCTCCTTCACCGGCTTCGCACTGCACCTCACGGGTGCCGAGGACCACCTGGCCCCGGTGATCACGCTCGGGCGCTACCGGCAGGTCGACGGGCGCACGGTGATGCCGATGGCCCTCCGCATCAACCACGCGGTGGTGGACGGGTTCCACGCCTCGCGCTTCGTGACCGAGGTCGAGGAGCTGTTCGCGGACCCGTCCTGGCTCGGCTGACCGCGGACGTGCCCGGGTCCGACCAGGACCCGTCCCCCGGACGCACACCCCACGGGCACCGACCGGGAGCACCGTGTCCGGCATGCACGACGACGAACTCACCGCCCTCGCGGTCTCCCGCGCCCTCGACAACGTCCACGACGGCGGCAAGCCCTTCGCCTGCCTGATCGTCCGCGACGGCGAGGTCGTGGTCGAGGCCGTCAACCACGTCGCCCAGACCGGCGACCCGACCGCGCACGCCGAGATCCGCGCGATCCGCGCCGCCGCGGAGCAGGGCATCTCTGACCTGACCGGGTACGAGGTCTTCGTCACCGCCTACCCCTGCCCGATGTGCCTCGGTGCGCTGTACTACGCCCAGCCCGACCGCGTGGTCTTCGCCGCGACGCGGGAGCAGGAGGGCGAGCACTACGAGGACGGCAACCGCCTGATGACGCTCGCGACCTTCTACGACGAGTACGCCAAGCCGATCGAGGAGCGCGCCCTGCCCACCAGCCAGGGCCGGGCCGACGACCCGACGGCCCCGTTCCGCGAGTGGAGCGCCCGCCACCCGTCCTGACCGGCCGCAGCTGACGGCGCGCGCCGAGCTCGGGACGGCAATCCGCGGTACGGACGTCCCACCGTCCGACGGGAAGCTCGTGGCGGCGCCGCCACGGGCCACCCGTCCGACACGCGTCGGGACCTCGGGCGTGGCCGGGCCGAACGGGCCGCTCACAGCGAACCGCCCGAGCGAGCCGGCGTCAGGGCGCCGGCGTCAGCCGGTAGAGCACCTGCGGGCGACCGCGACGACCGTACCGGTGCGCCAGGTCGATGGCACCCGTCGCGACGAGGTGGTCGAGGTAGCGCCGCGCGGTGGCGCGCGAGGTCCCCGTGGCCGCGGCGACCTCGTCGGCCGAGCGCGCGGTCACCGGGTCGAGGGCAGCGACGACGCGGCCGAGCGTGGTCGCACTCACGCCCTTCGGCAGGGCGTCCTCGGACGCGCCGGCGGAGGCACGGGTCGGACCGACCACGCGCACCGACCCGGTGGCGAGCAGACGGTCGACGTCGCCCTGACCCATCGGCACGTCGCGCTGCGCGTCGTCGCGCGACCGTCGCTCGGCGGCGTAGGCGCGCAACCGGTCCTGCAGCGCCTCGCGGTCGAACGGCTTGAGCAGGTACCCGACCGGGTGCGCGGCGAGCGCCTGCCGCACGGTGACCTGGTCGCGGGAGGAGCTGACGACGAGGACGTCGGTGCGATCGACGCCGGCGACGTGCATGCGGTGCAGGACCTCGATGCCGCTGATGTCGGGCAGCCGCATGTCGAGGAGCACGAGGTCGACCCCACGCTCGACCGAGGCCAGCGCGGCGCCGCCGGACGCGACCGCCCCGACGACCGCGAACCCCTCGGTCGCGGCGACCCAGCGCGTGTGGAGCGCACGCGCGCCCGCGTCGTCGTCGACCACGAGCACGCGCAGCGACGCGGACGCGGTCACGACTGCGCCGCCAGGTCGACGTCCAGCCGGGCACCGCCGAGCGCTGCCGAGCGCCCCACGACCACCGATCCGCCACGGTCGGTGGCGGTGCGCCGGACGACCGCCAGTCCGATGCCCCGCCCGAGGCCGGTCTCGTCGGGCTTCGACGACCACCCGCGGGACAGCACGCGGTGGGCGTCGGCCGGGTCGATGCCGGGGCCGTCGTCCTCGACCGTGACCGTGACGCGCCCGTCCCGGGTGCCGACGCTGCACGAGACGGTCGTGGCTCCGGCCTCGGCGGCGTTGCGGCACAGGTTCGCGACGACGAGCAGCACCGCGTCGTCGAGCACGACGTCGTCGGCGACCCGGAGGTCGAGCGCCGCACCGGCTGCGGCGAGCTCGGCGCGCACCGCCGCGACGGACGCCGTCGCCACCGCGCCCCGCCGCGGCGACCCGGCGCCGCCGCCGCTCGTGAGTCCGGGTGCGACGGCGTCGATGTAGGCCATCGCGTCCTCGTCGTCCCCCTGCTCGACGAGCCCGCGCACCACGTGCAGCCGGGTGCCGAACTCGTGCGCCTGTTCGCGGAGCGCCTCCGTCGTCCACCGGACCTGCCGGCTCTCGGCGTCGACCGCATCGGCCCGCCGCAACCGTCGGGCGATCACGAGCGACAGGAGCACGCTCGCCAGGGTCGCGGTGACGAGGGCGCCGGTGCTCCACGGCAGCAGGGTGCCGAGGGCTCGTTCCCGGTCGGCCGCGATGGTCGACTCGAGCACCCCGACCGCCACGACCCCGACGACGTCGCCGTCCGCGCCCACGATCGGCACCTTCGCGCGGAGGGTCGTCCCGGAGGGACCGGTCTCGGTGCCGACGAAGCGCTCGCCGGCGATCACGGGTGCGATCGTCGTCTCCACGGGCTCACCGCGCTCCGCGGGGTCCGGGTGGGTGATGCGCACGCCGTCGTCGTCCGTGACCACGACGTACGAGACGCCGGCGGCACCCTCGACGAGCGTCGCGATGGGTTGCAGCGCCGCGGTGGCCGACGCGAGGTCGTCAGCGTCGGCGAGCGCCCCGGGAGCGCCCCGGTCGACGGCCGACGACACTGTGTCCCGGACCTCGGGCAGGTCGGCCAGGCTCGAGGCGACACCGGACACCTGCTCGACGACGGACGTGCGGATGCTGCGCTCCTGCACCACGGCGGCGACCCCGGTCGTGACCCCGGTCGCGGCGAGCACGATGACGCTCGGCAGTGCGAGGACCGCGATCCGTCGCAGCCGTCCGAGTCGTGCCCTCGTCACCGTGGCGTCCCCCTTCGGCCGCGACGCCGTGAGCGTCAATGAGCAAATCTCCGCCCCCGGCTGCTCGTCCGGTCGGCGGCTGCCATCGTACTTCTCGACCTGCGGCACGACGACGTGCGCAGGAGGGAGCCTTCAATGACAGAGCAGTCGACGACGGAGCCGCGTGCCCGTCGCCCCGTCGCGCGCGTGGTCGGAGCGGCCGTCACGGCGGTGTCCATCGCGGTCGCCGCCTTCGGGTCCGTCACCTCGGCGGCGGCCGGCGGCGACCCCACCCGATCGGTCACGCTGGTCGCCCCCGCGGCGGCCGGTGGCGGGTGGGACGGCGTCGCGAGGTCGATGCAGCAGGCGCAGCGTGCGAACGGCATCGTGAACTCCGTCCAGGTCGTCAACATGCCCGGCGCCGGCGGCACGATCGCGCTCGGCAACGTCGCCCGGCTCGCGGGGCAGACCGACACGCTGCTCGTCGGCGGGACGGGACTGCTCGCGGCGGAGATCCAGTTCGGGTCCGCGGTCACCCACGACGACATCACGCCGCTCGCGGTCACCGTCGAGGAGTACGACGTCATCGTCGTGCCCGCGGACTCGCCCTACGAGACGCTCGACGACCTGGTCGCGGCGTGGCGCGAGCGTCCTGGGTCGGTGCCGTGGACGGGTGGCGGCTCGTTCGACCAGCTCGTCGTCACGGACCTCGCCGTCTCGGCCGGCATCGACCCGACGGACACGAACTACATCCCCTCGGACGGCGGCGGCGAGGCGATCCAGGCGCTGCTCAACGGCACGGCCGCCGCGGCGTCGGGCGGGTACCCGGACAACATCGACCAGATCGAGTCCGGCCGACTACGGGCCCTCGCGCTCGTCGCGGCCGAACCGGTCGAGGGCATCGACATCCCCACGGCGGTCGAGCAGGGACACGACGTCACGCTGACGAACTGGCGCATGATCGCCGCTCCGGGCGGGCTCGACGACGAGCAGCGGACGCAGCTCACGGACATCGTGCTCGACACGGTCGACACCCCGGAGTGGGCGGACGCGACGGAGCGGTACCACTGGACCGAGCGGATCATCACCGGCGGCGACCTCGACGCGTTCATCGACGAGGAACGCGGACGGATCACGGGACTGTACGAGGAGCTGGGCCGATGAGCCGTCCGAGCAACCCCACGTCGTCGTCCGCGGTCGTCGGGCAGCGGCTCACGTTCCGGGCCGACCCCGGTCGCGTCGCAGCGGTCGCGAAGGAGTTGACCACCCCGGCGCTCTTCACGGCCTTCGCGGTCTACCTCGTCGTCGGCATCGTCACGATGGAGGTCCCGGCCGGCACCGCGTTCCCCGGGCCCGCGGTCTTCCCCGGGCTCGTCGCCGCGGCGCTCCTGCTGCTCGCCGCCCTGCTGGTCGTGCGGTCCGTCCGAGCGGCGCGCGGGCGGCGGGTCGGGGCGGTCGACGCGCTGCCGGTGCCCGGCGTCGACGGCAGCGGCACCGACACCGACACCGGCACCGGCACCGGCACCGACACCCCCCGCGCCGTCCGCGTCGACTGGCGCT
>CAJYIG010000177.1 GCA_913774725.1 uncultured Curtobacterium sp.
GGCACGACGACCGCCTCGACGTCGCCGTCTCCGCACTGGGCCCGGACGCTCTCGAGCGTGACCTGGTCCGCCTGCGGGTCCGTCGACTCGACGACCACCGCGAAGCGGGTCTGGGAGACGCGGTCCAGCGGAGCGTGCGGGATGCGTCGCTGCTGCGCGAGGAAGTCGTGGTACGACTCGAAGCCGGCCGCGCGCTGCGGGACCTTGGCGAAGAGCTGCTTGGTGTCGGCGAGCCAGACCCGGGCGCCCTTGTAGGAGTGGAAGCTCGCGATCGCGAGCCCCCGGCTCCGCGAGTTCATCGGGAGCGACTTCCGTGCGCTCGCGACGGCCCAGACCCTGAACTTGTGCAGCAAATTGCTCTCCCTGTCGTGTCGATCGACTCGGGCAGTCTAGAGGGTGTTCACCGCGCCAGGACGGACGCGGTGGCGTCGAGGTAGGTCGCCCCGTACCGCTCGGTCGGCTCCAACACCGCTCCCTCGGCCCACTCGTTCCAGGCGTTGAGGAAGACGACCGGCGCATCCGGGGTGACCCGCTCCGCGGACCGGACGGCCTCGGCCAACCAGCGGCGGAAGGTGAACGGGTTGGCGCCGTACCAGAGGTCCGGCGCGAGCTGTCGACGTGCGGTGTTGTCGAAGCCGACCATCACCCCGGGAGCGACGTCGCCGAGCCCACCGGGAGCACGGAGCCGGTCGATCGTCTCGTCCGCCATCGCGCGGTACTCGAGGATGCGCCCGACGAACGCGGGTCGGACCTCGAGGGCGCCCTGCTCCTTCCACCGCCAGGGGTGGTTGTGCGGCGGGAACCCGAGCAGCCCGTCGAGCCCGGAGTCCGCGAGCCCGTCCGCGCCGAGCCCGTCGAACACCGCCCCGACGTCGACGCCGAGCACGTGCAACGGACCGACTCCGGCCTCCTCGGCCCGTCGACGCCACGCGGCGATCGTCGCTCGGTGGTCGGGCAGGTGTGCCGGTCGGTACACGGCGACGACCGCGGCTCCCCGGATCCGGTACCAGCGCGGGTCCGCCATGAGCGGGAGGAGGTGCTCGATGAAGTCCTCGGCCGGGACGCGGTCGTAGTCCTGGGCGATCAGGACGGAGTCGCCGCGTCCGTCCCAGGTCCGTGTCCAGTCCTCGTTCGCCCACATCACGCAGAACCGCTGGTCGAGGTCGCTCGCCGCGAGGCGCTCGAGCGGCATGCTCATCAGCTGCTTGCCCGCGAACCAGTAGTGGTAGTACATGAAGACCCCGAGGCCGGCGTCCTGTGCGAGTCGGGTCTGTGCCGCCCGGACCTCGTCCCGGTGCAGGTCGTAGAAGCCCAGCGCGCCCGGGAGCATCGGTTGCGCGTGCCCGAGGTGGTCGGGGACCGCGCGGGTGACGTTGGTCCACTCCGTGAAGCCGGTTCCCCACCAGGCGTCGTTCTCCGGGAAGGTGTGGAACTGCGGCAGGTAGAACGGCACGACCTCGGCGGGTACCGGCGGCACCGGACGCCGAGGGGGCAGGGCGTCCACCGCCGAGACGGTCAGACCGCTCTCGACCGTGAGCACCCCGAGCAGCCGCTCGACGGCGTGCGCGGTCGTGCCGTCGATCTCGCCACGCTCGTCCGGGAAGTCGTCGCGGTCCATCCGGAGGGCGCGCAGCCCGCGGAGCACGAACCCCTTCGCCCAGTACACCGAGCCGCCCGGGAAGCGCAGGTCGATCGGCAGGTCCTCGAGCTCGATCCGGCGCAGCAGCGACCGGACACCGGGTTCGTCGGCGCCCCAGTGCTCGGCGCCGACGATCGAGGCACCGGAGGTGACCATGCCGGCGTCGGAGTGCCGGAGCGCCTCGAGCACCCGGGCCACCTGCTCCGGGCTGCCGAGCACCGCGTCCAGCAGCTCGTCGCGCCACTCGGCACCGCTGCCGGACAGCGTCGCGTGGCCGGCCCGCCAGGCCGACCGCTTGGTGTGCACCTTGAGGACCGCGTCGTACCCGTCGAGCAGGCCGGCGTTCACCACCGACACCAGCGGCAGCACGTCGCGCCCGCGGTTCTCGATCGGCAGGACGACCACGCGGCGCACGAGCTCGAGGGCGCTCGTGTCGAGGTCGACCGCGACGCCGTCGGTCACGGTCACGACGAGGTCGAACGGCTCCGGGACGGCACGCAGACGCTCGACCAGACCGGGGACGAGCTCCGGGTAGTGCACGTGGAGGACCACGGCGACCCGCGGTCGGTCCAGCGGCGTGGAGGTGGCCGGCACGGCGGCGTCCGCAGCGGCCACCAGCTCACGCCACTGCTCGGGGAACCCGACGAACCGACCACCGGCACGGCGTTCGACCCATGTCCGGAAGTCGTGCGGCGGACGCGACCCGACCTCGGCGGCGGCAGCCTGGCGGATGAGGGCGCGTCCGAGACGGATGCGGTACCGACCGAGACGTCGCTTCGCCCCGGCGAGGGTCGGGATCCTGATGGTGGTGCCCCTTCCGGTCAGGCGGCGCGGGGTCTCGACCACCGCTCCAGCCGGTCTATCGTAGTATCTCCGCGGCGATCTCCCGGTCGCCGCCGGTCTGCGCATCCGCGGGACCGAACCTTCGTGAGGAGACCGCACCGCATGCCAGACGCGAGCTCAGAGGCGACCCGACGGGCGGAACGGCTGGCAACCGAACCGTGGCAGCACGCAGGCGCCCGCGGTACCGGCTTGGCGGGGTTCGCCAACACCGCCCGTGACATCTGGGCGCAGCGCGAGCTGCTCGGCATGCTCACGAAGCGCGAGCTCAAGGCCCGGTACAAGGACTCGTCGCTCGGCTTCCTGTGGAGCCTCGCGCGGCCCCTCACCCAGCTCTTCATCTACTACGTCGTGCTCGGGACGTTCCTCGGCAACGCGAAGGCGATCGACAACTTCGCGATCTACATCTTCTCCGGGCTGACGATCTTCACGGTCTTCCAGGAGATCGTCGGCTCGGGCACAGCGTCGATCGTGGTGAACTCCGGACTGGTCAAGAAGGTCTACCTGCCGCGCGAGATCTTCACGCTGTCGTCCGTCGGGTCCTCGCTGTTCAACTTCCTCATCCAGTTCGCCATCCTGCTCGTCGCCGCGCTCGCGCTCCAGACGATCGCGTTCGGCTGGGACCTGCTCTACGGGGTCGCCGCACTGGTGCTGACGATCATCTACGCCGTCGCCCTGGCGCTCCTGCTCGGCGCCCTCAACGTGTACCTCCGCGACGTGCAGTACCTCGTCGAGGTCGTCCTCATGCTCGCCATGTGGGGCTCCCCGATCGTCTACTCGTGGACGCAGGTCGCCACGCGCGTCCCCGGGTGGCTCACCGAGCTGTACCTCAACAACCCGGTCACCCTCGCGGTGATCGGCTTCCAGCAGGCGATGTGGGGCGCGACCAGCCACGGCACGACGCCGGACCACCTCGCCACCCGCATGCTCGTCGCCCTCGTCGCGGGCCTCGTGCTGCTGTTCGTCTCACAGCGGGTCTTCGCCCGCCTGCAGGGCAACTTCGCCCAGGAGCTCTGATCGATGTCCACCGCCACTCCCATCGTCCGCGTCCAGGACGTCTCCAAGCGGTTCGTCCTGCACAAGGAGAAGAGCCTCAAGGAGCGCGTGCTCAGCGCCGGCCGCAACAACGCCTTCCGTGAGGACTTCTGGGCCCTCCGGAACATCGGCCTCGAGATCGACTCCGGCTCCACCGTCGGCCTCATCGGCCCGAACGGGTCCGGCAAGTCGACGCTCCTCAAGACCATCGGCGGCATCATCCAGCCGACGAGCGGATCCGTGGTCCGGCGCGGTCGGATGGCGGCGCTGCTCGAGCTCGGCGCCGGCTTCCACGCCGACCTCACCGGACGCGAGAACGTCTACCTGAACGCCTCGATCCTCGGCCTCTCGCGGACGCAGACGGACCGCTACTTCGACGACATCGTCGAGTTCTCCGGCATCGCCGAGTTCATCGACACGCAGGTGAAGTTCTACTCGAGCGGCATGTACGTGCGGCTCGCGTTCGCGGTCGCGGCGCACCTGCGGCCCGAGATCCTGATCGTCGACGAGGTGCTCGCGGTGGGCGACGCGTCGTTCCAGAAGAAGTGCCTCGGCAAGA
>CAJYIG010000178.1 GCA_913774725.1 uncultured Curtobacterium sp.
ACGACGTCGTCGTCGCGCGGGACGGCTCGATCTGGTTCACCGACCCGGCGTACGGCATCACGCAGCCACGCGAGGGACACCCGGGGGAGCGGGAGTACGGCGACCACTGGGTGTTCCGGTGCGGCCCGGACGGTCGGGACCTCCGTCCCGTGGTGCTCGACGTCGAGGAGCCGAACGGTCTCGCCTTCTCGCCCGACGGACGGACGCTGTACGTGGCGAGCTCGTCGGCGCACGAACCGGTCGTCCGCGCGTACGACGTCGACGGGGCGCGGGTGAAGAACGGCCGCGTGTTCGTCCGGCTCGACCAGGGCGAGGGCGTCCCGGACGGCATCCGCGTCGACGTCGACGGCAACCTGTGGTCCTCGACGCACCGGGGTGTGACGGTGTCCGCGCCCGACGGCACCCGCATCGGCGACGTCCCCGTGCCGGAGGTCGTCTCGAACCTCTGCTTCGGCGGCGACGACGGCACGACCCTGTTCGTCACCGCGACGACCTCGCTGTACCGCATCGCGACCACGACCCGGGACGCCGCTGCCGTATCCTGAGCCGGCCATGCAGTGCGACTACTTCGACCGGGGGGTGTGCCGGTCGTGCACGCTCATGGGTCAGCCCTACGGCGACCAGGTGCTCGACAAGGAGATCCGCACGCGCGAACTCCTGCACGACGCCGTCGAGGCAGCAGGGGGCCCGGACGCGGTCGCGTGGTCGCCCGCGATCACCAGCCCGGAGTCCGGCTACCGGAACAAGGCGAAGATGGTGGTCGGCGGCACCGTGCAGCGCCCCACGGTGGGGATCCTCGACCACCGGCAGCGCGGTGTCGACCTGCGGCACTGTGGCATCTGCACGCCGGGCATCCAGCGGGCGCTCCCGGTCCTGGCGGACTTCATCGCCGACACCGGACTGATCCCGTACGACGTTGCGGCCCGACGGGGCGAGCTGAAGTTCGTGCTCGTGACCGAGTCCCCGGACGGCGAGCTCATGGTGCGCTTCGTGTTGCGCTCGGAGGGGCAACTGCCGCGCCTGCGCGAGCACCTCGACGACCTGCGACGGGTGCTGCCCGAGGCGGTCGTGGTCACCGCGAACCTGCTGCCGGAGCACAAGGCGGTGACGGAGGGCGAGCGCGAGGTCGTGCTGACCGAGCAGGAGACACTGCCGATGCGCTTCGACCGCGTCACGATGCACCTCCGGCCGCAGAGCTTCTTCCAGACGAACACGAGCGTCGCGAGCCAGCTGTACGACCAGGCCGCGGCGTGGATCGACGAGGTCGCACCGGCCTCGATGTGGGACCTGTACTGCGGGGTCGGCGGCTTCGCACTGCACGCCGCGCGTCCTGGTCGTGCCGTGACGGGGATCGAGACCAGTCGCGAGGCCATCCGGTCCGCGAAGCAGTCCGCGCGGGAGGCCGGGCTGACCGACCTCCGCTTCGCTGCCGACGACGCGACCGAGCACGCCTTCCGTGCGCGGCCCGACGCGCTGCCCGAGCTGGTCGTCGTGAACCCGCCGCGCCGGGGCATCGGTGACGCGCTCGCGACCTGGCTCGAGGAGTCCGACGTCGAGCACGTCGTCTACTCGAGCTGCAACCCGGTCACCCTCGCGAAGGACCTCGCGCGCATGCCGTCGCTCCGCCTGCGGCGGGCGCGCGTCCTCGACATGTTCCCGCAGACCGGTCACCTGGAGGCCGTGACGCTGCTGTCCAGGTGCTGACCAGGACGTGACCAGGCGGCGGTCGGGAGGCTCGCGGCCAGGCCGCCACGGGCCTCCCGGCCGCAGCATTGCCAGGAAACTGCCAAGGTGACGTACCCGGGTACAGGCCGATCTGCACGCCCATGGTGATCGGGGCACTCAGGAAAGCCGATGGGGGACATACCACTCACGGGTAGAACCCATTGTCTCGGTTTGATAACAGTCACGGATTTCCTATGGTTGCCGACCAGCGCCACCGGCACGAGACCACTGCCCCCGGCGGCGCACCCCACGACACGACCGCGATCGGTCGGGACGGGCAGTGGCGACCGGGTCCGCTCAGGCGGGCCCCGGGTCCGTGGTCCCGGTGGAGCGATCAACCATGAAGAAGCTTTCCCGTACCCGCACCATCGTCGGTGGCCTGGCGTTCGCCGGCATCGCCGCGACCGGTGTCGGCCTCGCGGCAGCGCCCGCGAACGCAGCGTCCGGCTCGACCTGGGACGCCCTCGCGCAGTGCGAGTCCGGCGGCAACTGGGCCATCAACACCGGCAACGGCTACTACGGTGGCCTGCAGTTCAACCTCGGCACCTGGCAGGCGCACGGCGGAACCGGCAACCCGGCCTCCGCGAGCCGCGAGGCCCAGATCGCCGTCGCCGAGCGCGTCCTCGCCTCGCAGGGCTGGGGCGCTTGGCCCGCCTGCTCCGCGAAGCTCGGTCTGAGCGGGACGACGGGTGCCGCACGGCAGGCCGCGGCTCCGGCGGCACCGCAGCAGCAGGCTGCGCCGAAGGCGACCACGCCGGCCGCCCCGAAGGCGACCACGCAGGCGGCTCCGAAGGCGACCACGCCGGTGGCGCCGAAGGCTGCCGTGTCGAGCAAGCCGGCCGCCGTGCCGACCAGCGGCAAGACGTACACGATCCAGGCGGGCGACACGCTCGACCAGATCGCGACGAAGCTGAACATCGACGGCGGCTACATGAAGCTCTGGGCCGCGAACACGTCGACCATCGACGACGCGAACCTGATCTACGCCGGCCAGGAGCTCCAGCTCCCCGCCTGATCGACCTCCCGATCCGACGAGACCCCCGTGGCACCCGTGCCACGGGGGTCTCGTGTCTCGTCCGGCCGGGTACGTCTAGCGCGGTCGGTCGTCGAGCCAGTGCTGCAGGTCGTCGGACCGCAGTGCTGCGGAGATCGCCGAGCGGTCGTGCTCGGCGAGCCGGACGAAGGACTGCCCGTCCGGGGCGGTGCCGCCGCCCGCGGTCGGCATCGTGAACGTGACGAGGTCGTCCGGCCGGACCCCGCGCAGCGACCACCCGAGGCGGGCGATCGTCGCGGCGTCGAGGCCGGGGTCGACCGCGAGGTGCTCGCTGGTCGCGGCGACGAACTCCTGCAGTCGGCCCGGGTTCGTCAGGGTGCCCCGGGAGACGACCTGGTCGAACACCCCGCGCAGGAACGCCTGCTGGTTCCGCACCCGGGTGTGGTCGGCGTCGGCGAAGGCGTGCCGCTCCCGCACGAACGCCAGGGCCTGCTCGCCGTCGAGCCGGTTCGCGCCGCGGACGAAGTGGTGTCCCCGCACGTCGAAGTCCTGCGGGGACTGCACCGTCACCCCGCCCAGCGCATCCGTCACGTCCTCGAACCCGGCGAGGTCGATCTCGGCGACGTGGTCGATCCGCACGTCGAGCAGCTGCTCCACCGTCTGCACCGTGAGGGGGACGCCGCCCCACGCGTACGCGGCGTTGACCTTCGCCTGGCCGTGGCCCGGGACGTCGACCCACGCGTCGCGCATGATCGACATGAGGTAGACGTGCCGGCGGTCGGCCGGGACGTGCGCGAGCATCAGCGTGTCGGACCGTCCGCCCGCGGTGTGGTCGCCGTCGGGGTCGAGGCCGGCGCGGGAGTCGGAGCCGATGAGCAGGACGTTCTCGGCCGCGCCGGCCGGCGTCGGTCGGTCGCCCGCGGGGAACGGGTCCGCGATCGTCTCGGTGCGGGTGTCGAAGCTCCGGGCCAGGCTGCCCACGAAGACCGCGGCGACGACCGCGAGCACCGTGGCGACACCGGCCAGGGCGCCGAGGGTCGAGAGCAGCGCGACGAGCACCGGGCGCTTCCGTCGTGCGGCAGCCCGGGTGCGCTTCGCCGCAGCTCGGGCTTCGACCGCTGCCGCTTCCGCCGCCGCTCGGGCTTCGACTGCTGCTGCTTCCGCCGCGGCTCGGGCGGCACGACGCTCGGACATCGGGACTCCTGCGGGTCAGGTCGGCCCTGCGCCGACCACGGGAGTCTACAGCATGTGGTATTTCAGTGTCACGACCTGTGGAGGACCGCGGCCAGGCGTCGGCGGAGCTCGACGTCCTCGGGTAGGACCTCCCGCTCGATGTGCTGCGCCGTTTCCCACGCCCGACGCCCCTCGTCGGTGACGGTCACCACGCGGCGCCGACGGTCCTCCGGGTGCGACGTCCGCTCGACCAGGCCGTCCCGCTCGGCGCGCTCGAGCGTCCGCGACATCGTCTGCGGCTGGACGCGTGCGGTCCTGGCGAGGGTGTCGGCACCCGTCGGGCCGGTCCGCAGCAGGATGTCGATCGCGACGAGGGCCGCGTGCGTCAGTCCGACGGCCCGGAGTCGTTCGTCCCACTCGCGTTCGACGGCACGTGCGGCAGCGGAGAGCAGGCGTCCGAGGGGCCACTGCTCCGCGGGTTCGTGCATGGTGGGAGTCTACGGGCGCGCCGTCGACGCGAGCTGCTCCCGAGCAGATAGTCAGCATGCTGACGATCGGTGTACGCTCGCCGACGTGCCCCGGTTCCTCCGCCTCGTCCTGCCCGCCCTCGTCATCCTCGTCTGGCTCGTCGTGGCCGGGATCGGCGGGCCCGTCTTCGGGAAGATCGCCGAGGTCGCCACGAACGACCAGACGTCCTTCCTGCCGGCATCGGCTGACGCGACGCGGGTGCAGGAACGCGCCGCGGAGTTCCGACAGGCGTCCGGGGCGCCGGCGATCGTCGTGCTCGAGCGCGACGGTGGGCTGACGCGCGACGACCTCGCGGCGGCCGACCGGATCGCCGAGGACCTCGGTGCACGTGACGACGTCCAGGGCACGAGTCCGGTGATCCCGAGCGAGGACGGGGATGCGGCCGAGATCGTCGCGACGCTGACCGAGGGTGCGGACACCGGGGACGCGGTCACGGCGATCCGGACCACGGTGGCCGACGCGCTGCCCGACGGGGTGGACGGGTACGTCACCGGCCCGGCGGGCTTCACGGCCGACCTGACCGAGGCCTTCGCGGGCATCGACGGCCTGCTGCTCGGGGTGGCGCTGGCCGCGGTGTTCGTCATCCTGGTCGTGGTCTACCGTTCGCCGCTGCTGCCGTTCCTGGTGCTCGGCACGGCGACCTTCGCCCTGTGCGCCTCGATCCTCGTCGTGTACGCGCTGGCGAAGGCCGGGGTGGTGACCGTCAACGGGCAGGTGCAGGGCATCCTGTCGATCCTGGTGATCGGGGCCGCGACCGACTACGCGCTCCTCTACACCGCGCGCTACCGCGAAGCGCTCCGAGTGCACCGCACCGGCTGGGAGGCCACGCGGGCTGCCCTCCGCGGGGCCTTCGAGCCGATCGTCGCCTCGGGTGGCACCGTCATCGTCGGTGTGCTCTGCCTGCTCCTGTCGGACCTGAACTCGAACAAGGCGCTCGGCCCGGTGGCGGCGATCGGGATCGCGTTCAGCCTGCTCGCCGCCCTCACCCTGCTCCCCGCCCTGCTGCTGGCGTTCCGACGGGCGGCGTTCTGGCCGCTGCGACCGGCGTTCGGCTCCGGTGGTGGCCCCACGACCGGTCCGGACGCGACCGTGCTGTGGGCGCGGGTCGGGCGTCTCGTCGCGCGACGGTCGCGGACGGTCTGGATCGTCTGCACGGTGGCGCTGCTGGCGATGGGCAGCGGACTGGTCGGGCTCCGGGCCGACGGCGTGCCGCAGAGCGACCTGGTGATCGGGGCGTCCCAGGCCCGGGACGGTCAGCGCGTCCTCGCCGACCACTTCCCCGGTGGATCCGGCAGCCCGGCGCAGATCATCGGAGCCGAGCGGGACCTGGACGCCCTCGTCGACGCGGTCCGATCGGTCCGCGGGGTCGACGGCGTGGTCGCGGCCTCGACCGGTTCACCGTCGGGCACGGTCTCCGTCGGCGGGGACACCGGCGCCGGGGACACCGTCGCGGGCGCCGGGGACACCGTCGCCGGGGACGCCACGGTCGCCGCGGCGCCGACGGTGTCGCACGGCGACGTCCTGCTCGAGGCGACCCTCGCCGACCCCGCAGACTCCGCCGCCGCCGAGCAGACGGTCCGCGACCTCCGCGTCGCCGTCGAGCGGGTCGACCCCGGCGCGGTCGTCGGTGGTGTCAGCGCCACCGCCGTCGACACGAACGACACCGGGATCCGGGACCGGTCGGTCATCATCCCCGTGGTGCTGGCCGTGATCCTGCTGATCCTCGTGCTGCTGCTCCGCAGCGTGGTGGCTCCGCTCGTGCTCATCGGCAGCGTCGTCGTGTCCTTCGCGGCCGCGCTCGGTGTCGGTGCACTGGTGTTCGACCACGTCCTCCGGTTCCCCGGGGCCGACCCGTCCGTGCCGCTGTACGCGTTCGTGTTCCTCGTGGCGCTCGGGGTGGACTACAACATCTTCCTCATGACCCGGGTGCGTGAGGAGTCGCTGCGGCACGGTCCGCGGGAGGGCGTGCTCCGCGGGCTCGCGGCCACCGGTGGCGTGATCACCTCGGCGGGCATCGTCCTGGCGGCGACCTTCGCGGCGCTCGGCGTCATCCCGATCCTGTTCCTGGCGCAGATCGCCTTCGTGGTGGCGTTCGGCGTGCTGCTCGACACGGTCGTGGTCCGGTCCCTGCTCGTCCCCGCGCTCGTGATCGACCTGGGACGGCGGGCGTGGTGGCCGTCGCGCCTCTCGCGCGCAGCCCGTCACATGTGACACGCTGGTGGCATGCCAGTCCCCTCCACGCAGCCGGCCGCCGAGCGCAAGCTCCTCCGCGACACCGTGCAGGACAAGATCCGCGACGCGGTCATGGACGGCACGCTCGAGCCCGGCGAACGGCTGAACGACGACGACCTCATCGCGTGGCTCGGCGTCTCCCGGACCCCGATCCGCGAGGCACTGGCGGAACTCGCCCGAGCCGGACTGATCGAGATGGCGCCGAACCGCTACACGCGCGTCGCCGCCCCGACCAAGGACGAACTGCTCGACGCGTACCGAACGCTCGGCGTCATCTACGGCGGGGTCGTCCGGCTGGCCGTCCCGCGGTTCTCGGACGCCGAGCGCGAGCGGGTCCTCGGGGTGCTCGACGACGTCCTGGCGCGTCTCGACGCCGATCAGCAGGCCGAGGTCGCACGCGAGGGCGCGGACATCTACTCGATGTGGGCCGACGCCTGCGGGAACGCCTCGCTCGCGCAGCTGTGCCGCTCGACCACCGACGGCCTCGCGTTCCGACTGCGGGTCCCGGAGCTCGCCGAGCTCGTCCCCACCGACGTGGTGCGGCCGGAGCTCGTGAAGCTCCGCGACGCGGTCGCCGCGGGCGAGCCCATCGCCGCCGAGCTCGCGATGGAGGCGATCCACCTCCTGCCGACGCGCGACTGAGCGGGTCCCCCGCGCCGGACGGGGCCCGCACGTACAGCGTCGACAGGAACCCCCAGGGATCTCCCTGTCCGATCCACGCTGTGCCGTTATGGTTTCCGGGTGAGCATCGAACCCGAGCAGACGACGCGCCGTGCCCGCCGCGGCCACGTGCCGCCGCGCCACGGGCGCCAGAAGCGCGGGGGCGGGGTGGTCCTGCCGGCGATCGCGGGCGTGCTCGCCATGGGGCTCGCGCTGACCGGTGGCTACGTCGCGTTCGCGTACACGAGCCTGAACAACGGCGTGACGAAGATCGATGCGATCAGCCCGCGGTCGGACGACGACGGTGACGACGTGGACGGCCAGGCACAGAACATCCTGCTCGTCGGTGACGACCACCGCCCGGACAACGCGACGCCCGAGGAGATGGCGGAGCTGAGCACCGAGTCCGACGGCGGCGCGACCAACACCGACACGATGATCGTCCTGCACATCAACGCCGACGGGACCGAGGCGACGATGATCTCGTTCCCGCGCGACTCGTACGTCTCGATCCCCGGCGTCGGCAAGGGCAAGCTCAACAGTGCGTTCTACTACGGCACCCTCAACGGGGGCGGCGACACCGGCGGCGCGAAGCTGCTCATCCAGACGATCCAGGACCTCAGCGGCCTGACGATCGACCACTACGTCCGGGTCTCGCTGCTCGGCTTCTACCAGGTGGTCAAGGAGCTCGGGCCGGTCGAGGTCTGCCTGAACAACCCGG
The DNA here is from genome assembly GCA_913774725.1 of uncultured Curtobacterium sp. Lineage (GTDB taxonomy): Bacteria > Actinomycetota > Actinomycetes > Actinomycetales > Microbacteriaceae > Curtobacterium > Curtobacterium subtropicum. The sequence continues at coordinate 8,034 of CAJYIG010000178.1, forward strand.
TGAAGGACGCGTACTCCGGCGTCGACCTGCCGGCGGGCACCTCGGAGCTCGACGCCAAGCAGGCACTCTCCTTCGTCCGCCAGCGGCACGGGCTGCCGAACGGCGACCTCGACCGCAACGTGCGTCAGCAGTACTTCCTGTCGCAGGAAGCCCGCAAGGTGCTCTCCGCCGGCACCCTGCTCAACCCGATCAAGATGAACAACATCCTCAGCGCCGTCGGTGGCTCGATCCAGACGGACACCGACCTGGTCTCGCTCGCGACGCAGATGCGGAACCTGCGGCCCGGCAACATCCAGTCGGCGACGATCCCGACGCTCGGCACCCCGACCATCTCGACGAGGTCGGGCCCGCTCTCCATCGTCGAGGTCGACACCGTCGGCCTCCCCGCGTTCGTGCAGGGCCTGGTGGGTGAGCCGGAGGAGTACACGAAGGCAACGGCGGCCGAGCCCGCAGCGACGACCGTGACCGTGCTCAACGGCAGCGGGGTCTCGGGCGCCGCCGCGACCGCCACCGCGAACCTGACCGCGCGCGGGTTCCAGGTCGGGACGCCCGGTTCGTCGGACACGACGCAGAAGACGCAGGTGCAGTACCCCGCCGGACAGGAGGCGCAGGCCAAGGCCGTCGCGGCGGAGGTGCCCGGAGCGGTCGCCGTGCGGTCCGCCTCGGTCACCGGCGTCACGCTCGTCCTCGGGTCCGACGGCATCACCGTCACCGCTCCGGCCACGCCCGGCGACACCGCCCCGGCCCCGACCGAGGAGTCGCCCACGGACGAGGCGTCGCAGCCGACGGAGCCGGAGCCCGCGCCGAGCTCGACGGACGTGAAGAACTACGGCCAGGAAGGCGTCTGCATCAACTGACAGACGGCCGACAACGGGCTGCCGATCCCTCGACAGCCGGGCGTCGGAGTTGCCGATCTTCGCAGCCGGCATGTGGAATGTCACGGTGCACGACGACCTGCTCCTCCGCCGCGACGAGGAACGACAGCTGCTGCTCGACGTCGCCGCGGGGGACCGCGTGGCGTTCAGGAGACTCCACGACCGGTTCCGCCCGCTGGTCGAGCACTGGGTCCGGTACCACGTCGTGGACCGATGGCAGTCGGAGGAGGTCGTGCAGGACGTCCTCCTCGAGCTCTGGCGCATCGCCGACCGCTACGACCCCCGTCACCCACCGGTGTCCTGGATCCGGACGATCGCGCAGCGGCGGGCGATCGACCGTGTCCGGAAGGCCGAGGCGGACCGGCAGCGGGACGTCCGCGTCGGAGCCCGGTACGCCGACGCCGTCGACCACGCGTCCGTCGAGCGGGCCGAGGGCGTGCTCGAGCGCGAGTCCCTGCGGCGGGCGGTCGCGGCCCTGCCCGCGCGGCAACGCGAGGCGGTCGTGCTCCGGCACCTCGCCGAGCTGAGCGGCCCCGAGCTCGCCGAGCGCCTCGGGGTCCCCGTCGGCACGGCGAAGACCCGGGCGCGGGACGGCGTCCAGGCGCTGCGCCGGAGCCTGGGGCGGTCGGGGGTCGTCGATCGGTAGGTTCGACCGGTGAGCCACGTCGCACGTCCGATCACCCTGATGACCTACAACGTGAAGAACCCGGACCCGCGGCACGACTGGCCGGCACGACTGCCGCTGGTGCTCGAGGTCGTCCGTCGGCACGACCCGGACGTGCTGTGCGTGCAGGAGGCGTTCGACCACCAGATGGACGCACTGCGCGAGGGGCTGCCGGACCACGACGCGGTGGGCCAGGGGCGCGAGGGCGGCTCCGCAGGGGAGCACGCTGCGGTGTTCTTCCGCCGCGATCGGCTCCGCCCCGTCGACGTCGGGACCTTCTGGTTCTCGGACACCCCGGACGAGCCGGTGTCGAACACCTGGGGGAGCCTGTACCCCCGGGTCGCGAACCACGCCCGGTTCCTCGACGCCGAGGGCGCGGCCTTCACGCTCCTGACCGCGCACTTCGACCACGAGGAGAACGAACACGGGGACGAGGTCCGTCGTCGCAGTGCGGCCCTGGTCGTCGAGCGACTCGCACCGGTCGAGGGGCCGGTCGTCTTCGCGGGCGACTGCAACGAGCCCTGGGGAGCAGGCCCCGCGTCCCGGGTCTTCGCCGACGCCGGGTACCGGGACGCCTGGACCGATGCCGGGGACCCCGACGACCGCACGGCGTCGTTCAACGGCTGGCAGGCGCCGGTGGACTCGGGCGAGCGGATCGACTGGGTGCTGACCCGCGGTGACGTCTCGGCCGAGCGCGTGGTGATGGACCACGACGGGCCCGAGACCTGGGCTGCGAGCGATCACTTCCCCGTGGTGGCGACCCTGCGCGTGGGCTGATCGTCCGGGGCGGGTCCCCGACGGCGGCCTCGAGCGGGTCGCGTCAGCAGGAGCGTCGTGCGTGGACCGGCATCGGGGAGCCGATGACGGTGACCTCGGTGTCGTTCGTCAAGGCGGAGACGCCGTTCGCGCCCTGCTCGTCGGTCGTGCCCTGCTCGGCCGCGTCGCCGTCCGCCGCACCGCTCTCGTCCGTCTGCGAGGGGTCGGCACCGTGCTCGGCTCGCGGGTCGTCCGTCGTCGTGCCGTCCTCGTCCGGTGCCCAGCCGGGCTCGAGCAGGAGCTGCCACGCCTGGGTGTCGCCGGACCCGAACGAGACCTTGTCGGAGCGGGGCGCCGCGTCGAGTTCGTCCGACACGTCGTCGCCGACCTGGACGCCGTCGGGTCCGGTGAGCTCGATCCGGTCGCCGGCCCGGCTGCGGACCGAGTCCCGCAGGACGCGGATCTCGACCGCGTTGCCGACCGAGGACGGGGTGTCGAGCGCCGCGACGCGGACCGCGCCACCCCAGGTGTAGGTGGTCCCCGCCGGGAAGCACGCACCGCCGTCGCCGACCGCGGTCTGCGTGCGCGACGGGGTGCCGAGCAGGCGGTTGAGCAGCGAGACGGTCGACCTGGCGTCGCGCATCGGGAGGTCCGCCACGGTGGCGTCACCGCGGCGGAGGACCAGGGTCTCGGCGTCGAGCTCGACGGTGTCGACGCGGCGGAGCTCGCGGTCGGTGACCCGCACCAGCGGTTGCGTCGTACTGGTGACGTCGCTGCGGTCCTCGGCAGCCGCGGCCGGTGCCGCACCCCCGGGGGCCGTGACGTCCGTCCCGACCGTGCCGGCCGCGAAGGCGACCGCGGCAGCGCCGAGCGCGAGCAGGGTACGGGGAGTCACCAGTCGACCGTACGACGTGCGACCGGACAGGACGACAGGTGTTACCGAATCGCAGCCCGCTCGTCACGTGTTCGTGATCTTGGGGATGTGTCACGGAACGCGCTGCGGGGGACACCCGGCTGGACGGGCGAGGGTGTCCCGGTGCGTAGCGTCCAGCCCATGACGGAGCAGCAGAACGATCAGACGGGGCCCGGACAGTCGGGGCTGGACCAGTACTCGATGCAGGACCCCACCGCGATGTACGCGGACAAGAAGCCGGACGAGCAGTACCTGCAGGGTGCGGGCACCGACGAGGAGATGGCGAAGAACGTCCCCGCCGACCACGGCGAGGACACCTACCGCGGCTCGGGTCGCCTGCAGGGCCGCAAGGCGCTCGTCACCGGCGGTGACTCGGGCATCGGCGCGGCGGTCGCGATCGCCTACGCCCGCGAGGGTGCCGACGTCGCCATCGTGTACCTGCCCGAGGAGCAGGAGGACGCCGACCGCATCGTCGGGCTCATCGAGGCTGCCGGCCGCAAGGCCGTCGCCATCCCCGGGGACATCAAGGACCTGGCCTTCTGCGAGGAGCTCGTCCAGAAGGCCGTCGACGGCCTCGGCGGACTCGACATCCTGGTCAACAACGCCGGCAAGCAGCAGAACGTCGACGACATCACGAAGATCTCGGACGAGGAGTTCGACGAGACCTTCAAGACGAACGCCTACGCGACGTTCCGCATCACCAAGGCGGCCGTCCCGCACCTGCAGCCAGGCTCGACGATCATCAACACCACGTCGATCCAGGCCTACGCGCCGTCGCCGCACCTCGTGCACTACGCCGCCACGAAGGCGACCGTGAACAACATGGCGAAGGGCCTCGCGGCGCAGCTCGCGCCGAAGGGCATCCGCGTCAACGCCGTCGCTCCCGGGCCGATCTGGACCCCGCTGCAGCCGGCCGGTGGCCAGCCGCCGGAGGCGCTGCCGTCCGCGGGTGAGCAGACCTACCTGGGCCGCTGGGGCCAGCCCGCCGAGCTCGCGCCGGCGTTCGTGTTCCTCGCGAGCGGTGAGTCGTCCTACGTGGTCGGCGAGACGCTGCACGTCGACGGCGGGATGCCGACGCCGTAGTCGCGACCGTCGACGGACGGGCGCGCCCCGCTCAGCGGCAACGCGGAGCGTTGTGCGGGGCGCGCCGACCGAGCCTTCGAGGGAGGACGGTGCCGGCTGGCACCGCGCCTCCCGTGCGTCTGCAGTCGCGGTCGCCGGCGCCTGTCAGCAGGCGACGGACCGTGCCATCCGCTCCAGCAGCTCCCGCGCCGACATCGCCGCCGTGAGCTCGACCTCGACCGGGTTGATCCCGACCGCGCGCTCGAACGCCCGCCGGCGGGCCTGGTCGGCGATCGGGACCTCGGGCCGCTGCGGCAGGCCCGCGATCGCCCGGGCCGCCGCGTCGAAGGCGCCGACGGGGGAGCCGAGCTGCTCCCACATCGTCCGGACGTCGTGCGCGACCTGTTCGTCGTCGGCCGGCTTCGAGTTCGGCGGCGACGACGAACAGG
>CAJYIG010000179.1 GCA_913774725.1 uncultured Curtobacterium sp.
CTGGCCCCTGCCGGCGATCTGGCTGGTCGTGACGCTGCTGGCGGCCGCGAGCGGCACGCTCGTGAGCACCGGATGGCTGGTCGGCGCGCTGGTCGGCGGCGCGGTCGCCCTGGGCACTGCCCTCCTCCTCGACACCGCGCCGCTGACCAGCGCGCCGACCAGCCATCCGGTGCTCACGAGCGTGCCGCTCGCGGCCGCCAGCAGCGTCACGACCAGCCAGATCGCCGGCAGGGGCCAGCGGTGCGTCGTCGCACCGGTGACCAGGGCCAGCACGACGCCGGCGACGAGGAGCGGGAGCCAGGCGATCCCGCCGGTCCGGGCGCCCGAGTGCGCAGCAGCGGCGACGAGCAGCAGCGACGCCAGCGAGAGGAGCCGCGCCAGCGCGGGCGTCGCACGGACACGGTCGCGGACGCCACGGAGCACGGCCCGATCGTACTGGGCCGTGCTCCGTGGGGGTCGTGCGGGTGGGGCGCTCAGAGCGGCTTCGTGCCGAGGTCGCCGCCGAGGTCCGGGCGCTCGGTGTCGTCGTCGTGCTCCCACAGGTCGGGCGACCCCTCACGCGGGGCGCCACCGGTGGGGCCGTCGTCCGACCCGTCGCCCGGCTGGGGCTCGACGGTCTCGCCGGCGACGGCGTCGTTCGTGACGGTCTCGAGGGACTCCTCGGACTCGTCGACCTCGTACGGGCCCACGTGCTCGCGGTCCAGGTCGTCGGTGCGGCGCTCTTGGGCGTCGAAGTCGTCGACGGGGCTGATGCCGGGGTCGCTCATGGTGCAGTCCTTCCGTGGGTGTCGGGCTCCGCCACCGGTGGTCGCCGGAGCCGTCGGGACTTCCTGTGTACGCCGCCCGCCTGATCGGTCGTCCGATCTGCGCACCCCTGGCCCGGTTTCGCGTGCCGTTCATCTGCAGGTCACCTGCGGTCCACGGTCGCGGGGCACACTCGCCGTGCTCGGGGGAGTGGAGCGCGGTCGCCGACGGGTGGTCGAGCGACCGCGCCTTCCCCGCCCGAGCAGCTGCGCGTCGAGCCGCGTGGCGGTCAGACGCGCTCGAGCAGGTGCCGTTCCTCGACGTCCGCGAGCGCCAGGGTCTTGTACCCGGCGGACTCGAAGAACACCGTCACGCGGTCGTCCTCGGTGCTCATCACGATGCCGTGCCCCCACTGGGCGTGCTGCACGGCGGACTCCGGCGGCCAGGCGTCGTCGTTCGCACCGTCGGCACCGCGCGCGACCTCGTCGTAGGCGGTGCCCGACGTGCAGGTGTCGCAGTTGCCGCAGGGCTCGGCGAGCTCGTCCCCGAAGTACGCGAGCAGGAACTGCCGGCGGCAGCCCAGCGTCTCGGCGAAGCGCCGCATCATCGCGATCCGCGACTGCTCGACCTCCTCCCGCTGCTCCGCCCGCTCCGTGGCGGCCTTCGCCGCGGCAGCAGCCGTCGTCGGGCCGCCTGCGACGCGGGCGACGCCCTCGGAGCCGTCCTCGAGGACGCCGGCCTCGATCAGGGTGTTCACGGCGCGACCGGCCGTCCGCGAGGACAGTCCGGAGGCGTCGGGCAGGGCCGACCGGGCGATCGTGCCCTCGGCGGGGACCGCGTCGAAGACGGCCCGGAGCGAGGCGGGCTTCGGCGTACCGGTGGCGAAGAAGCGGCGGAGCCCGAGGTCCTCGGAGCGGTAGTGCAGGGTCGCGGTGGCCGGGGCGCCGTCACGCCCGGCACGCCCGATCTCCTGGTAGTGCGCGTCCACCGACTCGGCGATGTCCGCGAGCAGCACGAACCGGACGTCGGGCTTGTCGATGCCCATCCCGAACGCACTCGTCGCGACGACCACGTCGACGTCGCCGTCGTGGAAGGCGTGCAGCACCGACTCCCGGTCCTTGACGCGCATGCCCGCGTGGTACGGCCGGGCGTCCTTCCCGCGGGCGCGGAGCGCATCGGCGTACTCCTCCGTCTCCTTGCGGGTCGCGACGTAGACGATGCCGGTACCGGTCGCCGCCGCGGCCTGCTCGATCACCGCATCGCGCTTCTGGTCGGCGTCGCCGTAGCGCTCGACCTCGATCCGGATGCCCGGACGGTCGAACCCCGCGGACAGCACGAGCGGGTCCCGCATGCCGAGGCGTCCGACGACGTCCTCACGGACCGGGGCCGACCCGGTCGCGGTCAGCGCGACGATCGGCGGGCGTCCCAGGCGCTCGGCGGCCTCACCGAGGGCGAGGTAGGCCGGTCGGAAGTCGTGCCCCCACGACGAGACGCAGTGGGCCTCGTCGACGGCGAGCAGTGAGACGCCGGCGTCGGCGAGACGCTCGACGACGTCGTCCTTGGCGAGCTGCTCCGGCGCGAGGAAGACGTAGCGGACGTCACCGGCGGCGACGGCGTCCCAGGCCTCGTCCACCTCGGCGACGCGCTTGGTGGCGTTGATCGTGACGGCACGCGGGGCGTCCTCGTGGCGCTGGAGCCCGACGACCTGGTCCTCCTGCAGGGCGACCAGCGGGGAGACCACCACGACCAACCCGTCGAGTGCGAGTCCGGCGACCTGGTAGATCGCCGACTTGCCGGACCCGGTCGGCATCAGGGCCAGCGCGTCGCGGCCGGCCAGCACGGCGTCGATGACGGTGACCTGGGCGTCACGGAGGTCCCAGCCGAAGACCTCGGCGGCACGGGTGCGGAGTGCGGTGTCCATCGGGACCACGCTGCCCCGTGGCACCTGGTGACCCGCACCGGGTTGCGTCCCCCGGCCAGTCCGCCGGCCGGTCAGCCGATCGGCCAGCCGGCTCGACGGGCGACGGCTGCGGCGGGACGGGGGCGGGGCGTGCCTCCAGGCCGCCGTGCAGTCGACACGGGGCGTCCACCCGGCGGCGGTATGGTGGGCGCGGCCGTTGTCTCGACATCGAGCGACCCTCGACGTTGAGTGCGCGACCCGATGACCGATGCCGATCGCACGAACCGTGCGGGAAGAAGAACAGCGTGGATCTTTTCGAGTACCAGGCCAGGGACCTCTTCGAGTCCTACGGCGTCCCTGTGCTGCAGGGCATCACCGCCGACACCCCGGAAGAGGCGAGGGCGGCCGCCGAGCAGATCGGCGGCGTGGTCGTCGTCAAGGCGCAGGTGAAGGTCGGCGGGCGCGGCAAGGCCGGCGGCGTCAAGGTCGCGAAGACCCCGGACGAGGCGTACGAGCACGCGCAGGCGATCCTCGGCCTCGACATCAAGGGCCACACCGTCCAGCGCGTGATGGTCGCCCAGGGCGCCG
>CAJYIG010000180.1 GCA_913774725.1 uncultured Curtobacterium sp.
GTCGAGGAACTTCATGATGTCCGGGTGGTGCGCCGACAGGTACACGGCACCGGCACCCTGACGCGCACCGAGCTGGTTCGCGTAGGAGAAGGAGTCTTCCAGCAGCTTCATCACGGGGATGATGCCCGAGGACTGGTTCTCGATCTGCTTGATCGGGGCGCCGGCCTCGCGGATGTTCGACAGGAGCAGGGCCACGCCGCCGCCGCGCTTCGAGAGCTGCAGCGAGGAGTTGATGCCGCGCGAGATCGACTCCATGTTGTCCTCGATGCGGAGGAGGAAGCAGGAGACGAGCTCGCCGCGCTGGGCCTTCGCGGTGTTGAGGAACGTCGGGGTCGCGGGCTGGAAGCGGCCGGCGATGATCTCCTCGACGAGGTCGATCGCGAGCTGCTCGTTGCCCTGCGCCAGGCCGAGGGCGGTCATCACGACGCGGTCCTCGAAGCGCTCGAGGTAGCGCTTGCCGTCGAACGTCTTGAGCGTGTAGCTCGTGTAGTACTTGAACGCACCGAGGAACGTCTGGAACCGGAACTTCTTCGAGTACGCCAGGTCGTTGAGCTGCTGGATGAAGTCGAGCGAGTACTGCTCGATCGTCGCAGCCTCGTAGTACTCGTTCTCGACCAGGTAGTCGAGCCGCTCCTTCAGGTTGTGGAAGAAGACGGTGTTCTGGTTGACGTGCTGCAGGAAGAACTGCTTCGCGGCCTCACGATCCTTGTCGAACTGGATGTTGCCGTCCGCGTCGTAGAGGTTGAGCATCGCGTTGAGGGAGTGGTAGTCCATCCCCGCCTGCGGCGACGTCAGATCGACGTCTGCAACTGCTGCGTCCAAAATGCATCCAATCCTGAGTTGACCGCCTGCACGTCGTCAGGCGTTCCGAAGAGTTCGAAGCGGTACAAGAGCGGGACGCCGCACTTGCGCGCGATGACGTCCCCGGCGAGCCCGTAGGCCTCGCCGAAGTTCGTGTTCCCCCCGACGATCACGCCGCGGATGAGCGAACGGTTGCGTTCGTCGTTGAGGAACTTGATGACCTGCTTGGGCACCGCGCCCTGGCCGTTGCCGCCACCGTAGGTGGGCAGCACGAGTACGTACGGCTCGTCCACGTGGAGGAACGGGTCGTTCGGGAAGAGCGGGATGCGGTCCGCGTCACGGCCGAGCTTCTCGATGAAGCGAGCCGTGTAGCCGGACACGCTCGAGAAGTAGACGAGGCGACTCATGTGCGCGCTCCTTGTGAGAGGTGCGGACAGCAGATCGGGGGTGGCCCGTCGGAGGCGAGCAGGGCCTCCGGGCCGGCGGAGGCGCGGGTCCCGGTGACGGGACCCGCGCAGCTCACGCGAGTTCGGCGCTGAGCGTCGCGATCTTGTCGGGACGGAAGCCCGACCAGTGGTCGTCGTCGGTCACGACGACGGGGGCCTGCATGTAGCCGAGCGACTTGACGTGCTCGAGTGCTGCTTCGTCGGCGGAGACGTCGAGCACCTCGTACTGGATGCCCTTGTTGTCGAGCGCGCGGTACGTCGCGGTGCACTGGACGCAGGACGGCTTGGTGTAGACGGTGACGGCCATGATCTCCCCTGGTTCTTGCTGGTGTCGTGCTTGCTGTGGAGTGGTGCTGGTGCCAGGTGTTGCGGGTGGTGCAAGTGGCTCCGCAGACGTGTCCGGGAAGGGGCCGCTGCGATGCCTCCACACTACATCTAGTGGCTGACTGCCGCACGGACCACTAGAGGAAGTGTTACAGCCGTGTAGTTCTCCACAGGGCCCTCCACAGTGTGAACAGTTCGGTGAAGCCCGTGATTCCGCCAGTCTGCGCCCCACCACCGACACTTCCCCACACCCGTGGACAGCCTCGATCCACATGTGTGGAATCGGCGCGTCGGCGTGTCGCGGAACCGTCCACAGGGCACTGCGAGCGACCACTCCGCCCACAGCACCCCCGGACGGGTGACGGCACGATCCGTCCGGTCGGTACGCTCGATCCGTGAGCGCCTACGGACCCCTGCTGAAGACCCCCGGAGTCGGTCGCGTCATCGCAGCGCAGCTCACCGCACGCTTCCCGTTCGGCATGCTCTCGCTCGCCTACCTGCTGCACGTCGAGCACGTGTTCCACTCGTACGGCGCCGCGGGCCTCGTCCTCGCGACGACGAGCATCGGCCAGGCGATCGCCGGTCCGCTCACCAGCCGTTGGATGGGCAGCTGGGGCATGCGCCCGGTGCTGATCCTGACGAGCGCGGTCGCCCTGGCGAGCATGGTCGTCATCGCGTTCGCGACGATGCCGCTGTGGGGCTACGTCGTCGTGGGCTTCCTCGGCGGTCTGGCGGTCCCGCCCGTGCAGCCGGCGGTGCGCACCATCTACCCGAAGATGGTGACCTCGTCGCAACTCACCCCGCTGTTCTCGCTCGACGCGAGCGCGCAGGAGCTGATCTGGGTCGCCGGCCCGGTCATCACCACGTTCGTCGCGACGCAGGTCGGCACCGTGCAGGCGATCGTCGTCGCCATGGCGTTCCTGGTCGTGGGCGGCGTGTGGTTCATCGCCTCCCCCGAGCTCGGACGGGTGCGCATCCCCCGGTCGAAGCGCGCGTTCGGCGTCGTGCTGAAGCGTCCGTCGGTGATCGTCGCGACCCTGACCGGACTGCTGCTCATCGGTGCGTGCTCCGCGGTCGAGGCGAGTGTCACGAGCGTCTTCGGCGAGGGCAGCCCGAACGCCGGGATCGTCCTCGCGGTGTTCGCGGTCGGGTCGCTCGCCGGCGGCCTCGTACTGGGACACCGCCCGATCTCGAGGAACACGCTCTGGGCCCGCATGTCGATCGTGTTCGTCGGGCTCGCCCTGGCGGTCGGCGGCACCGACTTCTGGTGGCTCTGCCTGGCGCTCGTGATCGCCGGCGCAGGCATCGCCCCCGCCCTCGCGGTCATGTTCGGCTCGGTCTCGGCGACGGTGAAGTTCTCCGACACCGCCGAGGCGTACGGCTGGATGGGCACCGGCCAGCTCATCGGCGCCGCTGGCGGCTCCGCCGTCGCCGGGTTCCTCATCGACGCGAACGGCCCGACGGGCGGCATGACCGTCGGTGCGGTGATGGCAGCGGCGGGAGTCGTCCTGCCGCTCGTGACGAAGCGCTGGCTGCCCGACCTGCGCGGCCGCGACGCGAGCCCGCTGCCCGACACCGAGCCGGTGACGCTCCCCAGCTGACCGCGCACCGCAGCCGCACGCGAGCGGGGCGGGACCACTCCGGCCCCGCCCCGCTCGTACGGCGCAACGACTCAGACGCGGACGGCGTACCAGCCGAAGTTGTTCACGCTCGCCGCGTTCGGCAGCACGGTGTTCGCGATCTTCCGGCCGAACTGCAGCGAGTAGTCCTGCACGTCGAAGTCGCCGCGGCTCGGGATGCGGATCTCGAACTCCCCGTTCGCGTCGACGGCAGCGATCGTCTTGTACCCGTCCCCGGCGGCGGCACGGACGCCGTTGACGAGCGGCAGGCCGGTCAGCTTGCCCGCGACGACGATCTCGTCGCCCTCGACGACGCTCTTGGTGATCGACACACCACGCCACGACGTCGTCGGACCGACGGGGGCGATGGACTCCGACGCGGTGGTGGACGCGTCGGCCGTCGGCGTGGCGGCGTTCGCGGGCACAGCGGCGAGCAGCGTGCCGCCCAGCGCGAGCGCGATGCCGGCGGCGGTCGCGATCCCGGTCGTCTTCTTCATGGGGTCTCCTTCGTTCCGGCCCGGCGGTCGCCGGGCGGCGACCATCGTCTGCCAGTCCCTCTGTGAACATCTGATGTGACATGCGAAGGTTCGGCCTGGAGGCGCGACGCACCGCCGCCTCGCTGGGCAGGATGGGTGCATGGTCACCTCGATCCCCCTCCGCGACGGCAACGCGATCCCGGCCGTCGGTCTCGGCGTCTACAAGGTCGACGACGCGGCGGCCGAGGCCGCTGCCGGCGTCGCCCTCGAAGCCGGGTACCGACACGTCGACACGGCCGAGATGTACGGCAACGAACGCGGCGTCGGGAAGGCGATCCGCGCCTCCCGGCTGGACCGCGACGACGTGTTCGTGACCACGAAGGTGTGGAACGACCACCAGGGGCGCGATGCGACCCTGCGCGCGTTCGACTCCAGTCTCGAACGGCTCGGACTCGACGCCGTCGACCTCTACCTGATCCACTGGCCGGCTGCGGCGAACGACCGCTACGTCGAGACGTGGCGGACGCTCGTCGAACTCCGCGAGCAGGGCCGTGCGCGGAGCATCGGCGTCTCGAACTTCCAGGTGCCGCACCTGCAGCGCGTGATCGACGAGACCGGCGAGGTGCCCGCGGTGAACCAGGTCGAGCGACACCCGTGGCTGCCGCAGCGCGAGCTGATCGCGTTCCACGAGCAGCACGACATCGTCACCGAGTCCTGGTCGCCGCTCGGCCGCGGTCGCCTGGTCGACGAGCCGGTGCTCACCCGGATCGCCGAGGACCACGGCGTCAGCGTCGCACAGGTGCTCGTGCGGTGGAACGTGCAGCAGGGCGTCGTGGTGCTGCCGAAGTCCGTCACGCCGTCGCGCATCCGGTCGAACCTCGAGGTCGACGGCTTCGCACTGTCGGACGCGGACCTGGCGGCGATCGCCACACTCGAGTCCGGCCAGCGCACCGGGTCACACCCCGACCGCGTGTCCTGACGGCTGCCCGTACTCGCTACCGATCACCTACCACATAGGATCAATTCAGGATACGGAATATCACGGCGTCATGCTTGTGGTCGCGGTCCACCGGGGGCCGCGGACAAGGAGAACAACGTGGTGGACAAGCAGCGCCGACGACGCAGCGCAGCCAAGCTCGCGCTCGGATCGGCACTCGTGGGAACCGCGGTGCTCGCGTCGTGCAACGTCGCGAACGCATCGCTCTGGTACCCGCACGACCCGTACATCTACACGGTGAACAACAGCACCGTCGCGTACAGCGAGGGTGGGACCGACTACTTCCAGGTCGACGAGTGGAACGTGACCTTCTCGGTCAACACCGACCCGGGTGACCTGCGCATCCTCGACGCCGAGACGCACGAGGTCCTGTGCGAGGTCCCGGCGTACGTCTTCGCGGACAGCGGCGGATGCAACGCGTGGCTGTCGCCGGGCGAGCACCGTGTCGTCGCGTCGGTGACCTCGGACGGCGAGACGAAGACCTCGGGACCCGCCGTGGTGCAGTCGTTCGCTGAGGAGGACCCGGACGACGGCAAGGCCCCGCAGCCGCTGACCGTGGCCGACACCGCCCCGGGCGCCCGGCACAACCGCACCGCGGTGACCTTCGCCGGGCAGCCCGGCGACCGGTACGTGCTGCGCAACACGAAGAACCAGGTCGACTGGTCGGGCACGGTCCCGGAGTCGGGTCGCTTCACGCACGACCTCCGCACGGGCTACGACACGATCTCCGAGCAGGTGCAGACCGAGCGGTCGGGCAAGCGGACCGTGGAGACGCTGCAGATCGTCGGCAACCCGCGCCCGCCGGTGGACGCGAAGCCGCTCGAGCTCGTCTCGTCGAAGAAGGCCGGTGACGGCTTCGACTACGTGGTGCGGGGGACCCCGGACGCGTCCTACTCGCTCGAGGGCAACGACTACCAGGACGACAACAAGGGCGACGTCCCGGCCGACGGTCTCATCCGCGGGCACGTGCGCTCGCTGTTCGACCGCCAGACGGTGTACTGGACGACCAACGGCGACGGGGAGCACGGCATCCACGGCTCCTTCGTCCTGACCGACCAGGCGACCGACCCGGAGGAGCCGGGCAACCCCGACGAGCCCGGCGACCCGGGCGACCCCGGCAACCCGGGCGAACCCGGTGATCCCGGCGACCCGGGCAACCCCGGTGACCCCGGCGACCCCGGCGACCCCGGTGACGAGACGGCGGAGCCCGTCGTCGCGAACCCGAACCCCGGCGAGACCGACCCCGGGTTCACCGGCCCGGCACCCCAGCCCGTCGTCGCGAACCCGAACCCCGGCCTCGTCGACCCGGGCTTCGGGGTGCAGCAGCCGGTACGGGTCGTCGAGACCACCCCGGGCCGCTCCGCCGGCACGACCGTCGTGACCCTCGCGGGCCCCGCGGGACTCGGCTGGTCGCTGGGCGCCGAGGACGGCAGTTTCGGGGCGTACGGGCGCTTCGACGACGCCGGCCGCTCCACCTTCGAGGTCCACGACCTCGAGGAAGGCGAGGAGCGCGCCGCCCAGGTGCGCGTCTTCGAGGCCCTACGGGAGCAGACCTCGACCGTCACGATCACGGGCAACCCGCGCAAGGCGATCGTTGCCCAGGACATCGAGCTCGTCGACGCGAAGACCGACGCGTCGGGCACCGAGGTCACGGTGAAGGGCACCCCGGGTGCGTTCTACAGCCTGCACCAGCACAACTCGCTCCACAAGACCTCGGGGACCGTCCCCGAGGACGGCCTGGTGCACTGGAAGCTCCAGCCGGTGCCCTCCGGCCAGGCTCCGGCGTTCTCGTGGCAGACGCGCGGTGACGACCTCAACACGCTCTTCGGCAACATCACCGTCCAGCAGCCGGTCGTCGCGGACCCGAACCCCGGCGAGACCGACCCCGGCTTCACCGGCCCGGCACCCCAGCCGGTCGTGGCGGACCCGAACCCCGGCGAGACCGACCCCGGGTTCACCG
>CAJYIG010000181.1 GCA_913774725.1 uncultured Curtobacterium sp.
GGCCCGCAGCAGTCCGACGCGTCGGCCCCCGCCGAGCAGACCACCGGCACCGACGCCGCACAGCCGTCCACCGAGGGCGCGACCGACACTGCCTCCACCGACGGCGCCGCGAAGCGTCGTCGTCGCCGCCGTCGTCGCAGCGGCGGCAGCGGTTCCGCCGAGGCGACTGCCTCGGCACCGCAGGGCACCGGCGAGGGCGAGTAGCGCCTCCCGTCCGCTCGAAGGCCTCGTCACCGACGTGACGGGGCCTTCGTCGTCCGCACCCACGAGCGGGACGCGTCATCCGCGTCTCGGACCCGGCGACGGATCGCGCGTCCGTCTGCGCGAGGTGTGTCGCGCAGGCCGAGACCCGGGGCGCGCCGCGGCGACCGGCGCGGCGTCAGGCCAGGCGGGAACCCGGACCGTGGACCGGCGCGCTGCCGGTGGCCTGGTCGACGATCGCGTCGAACGACGCACGCGCGGTCCGGTGCTCGCCGAAACGGTTCGGCTTGCCGGTGCCGTGGTAGTCGCTCGACCCGGTGACGAAGAGGTCGTAGCGTTCCGCCCAGTCGAGCAGCGTGCGCTTGCCGTGCGCCAGGTTCTCGCGGTGGTCGACCTCGAGCCCGCCGAGCCCGGCGTCGACGACCTCGCGGAGCATCGGCTCGTCGATGACGATCCCCCGTGAGGACGCCGCCGGGTGGGCGATGACCGGCACCCCGCCCGCGCCGCGGATCAGCTCGACCCCGCGGAGGGGCGTCGGCGCCTCGTGCGGCTCGTAGTACCCGGAGGCCGGGTGCAGGATCCCGCGGAAGGCCGCGCTGCGGTCCGGTTCCAGGCCCCGGGCGACCAGGGCGTCGGCGATGTGCGGGCGGCCGATCGTAGCGCCGGCGCGCGCCTGGGCGAGGACGTCCTCCCAGGTGATCGGGTGGTCGCGGCCGATGCGCTCGACCATGCGCCGTGCGCGTGCGAACCGGCCGTCGCGGATTCGCGCGGTCTCCGCGACCAGGGCGTCGTCGGCCGGGTCGACCAGGTAGCCGAGCACGTGCACGCTGCGGTGGCCGACCCGGGTGCTCAGCTCGAGGCCGGGGAGCAGCGACATCGGACGATCGCGGACGGCGGAGATCGCCTCGTCCCACCCCGCCGTCGTGTCGTGGTCCGTCAGTGCGACGCCGTCGAGGCCGGCCGCAGCGGCCGCGGCGACGAGGTCCGCCGGCCGCTCGGTGCCGTCGGACACGCTCGAGTGGGCGTGCAGGTCGATGAACGGATCGGGCACGTCCTCCATGCTACCGACAGGTGAACGGCCGCTCAGGCCGGAGGGTCAGCTCGGTGCGATGATGGGTGACATGGCCGACACCACTCCCCGCGCGACGAGCAACCGATCCACCACCCCCGGGTCCTCGACCTTCAAGGACCACATCGCGTCGCAGTGGGCGGACCGTGCACGGCCGACCCCCGAGCCCCGCGAGCAGTCGGCCTTCGCCGCCGAGCGCCGCGCGCGCATCTCGGAGCTGCACCCCGGGCGCACGATCGTGGTGCCCGCCGGCCAGGCCAAGGTCCGCTCGAACGACTGCGACTACCCGTTCCGTCCGCACTCGACCTTCGCGCACCTGACCGGCTGGGGCACCGACACGGTCGTCGGCTCCGTGCTCGTGATGACCCCGAACGGGTCCGGGCACGACGCCACGCTGTACTTCCGCGCCACCGCCGGCCGCGACTCCGAGGAGTTCTACGCGAACCCCGAGATCGGCGAGTTCTGGGTCGGCCCCCGCCCCTCGCTCGACGAGGTCGCCGCCGACCTCGGGCTGGCGACGGCCGACCTCGGAGCATTCGCGGAGGTCGCGGACGGCCTCGACGCGTCGGTCCTGCTCGTCCGTGACGCCGACACCGAGCTCACGCGCGCGATCGACTCCCGCCTCGGCACCACCGTCGGCGGGGCAGAGGCTGCGGACCAGACCCCCGCGACCGACGACCTGCTCTCCCGCGACCTGTCCGAGCTCCGGCTCGTGAAGGACGCCTACGAGGTCAACGAGCTCCGCAAGGCGGTCGAGGCCACGGGGTCCGGCTTCGACGACGTCATCGCCGACTTCGACGCCGTCCTCGCGCACCCCCGCGGCGAGCGCATCGTCGAGGGCACCTTCAACCGTCGCGCGCGGGCCGACGGCAACACGGTGGGCTACGACACCATCGCCGCGTCCGGCCACCACGCCTGCATCCTGCACTGGACCCGCAACGACGGTGCCGTGCAGCCGGGCGACCTGATCCTCATCGACGCCGGCGTCGAGGTCGACTCGTTCTACACCGCCGACATCACCAGGACCCTGCCGGTGAGCGGGACCTTCACCGACGTGCAGCGCATGGTCTACGAGGCCGTGCTCGAGGCCGCGGACGCCGCGTTCGCGATCGTGAAGCCGGGCATCACGTTCCGCGAGGTGCACGCCACCGCCATGGAGGTCATCGCGCGGAAGACCGCCGAGTGGGGCTTCCTGCCCGGCACCGCCGAGGAGTCGCTGCAGCCGGACAACCAGTTCCACCGCCGCTACATGGTGCACGGGACGAGCCACCACCTCGGGCTCGACGTCCACGACTGCGCCAAGGCCCGCCGCGAGATGTACATCGACGGCGTCGTGCAGCCGAGCATGGTGTTCACGATCGAACCCGGCCTGTACTTCCAGCAGGACGACCTGACCGTGCCCGAGGAGTTCCGCGGCATCGGCGTCCGCATCGAGGACGACATCCTGGTCACCGAGGACGGCGCCGAGAACCTGTCCGTCGGCATCCCGCGGACCCCCTCGGAAGTGGAGGGGTGGATCGCCCGCACCGGCCGCTAGCCTGAGGACGTGACGACGACGCCAGAGGCCTCCACCAGCACGACCACCGCTCAGCCGGACACCCGGACCGCGACGACGGTGCCCCGCGGACTCGTGATCGACGTCGAGCACTTCGACTCCCCCGACGCGCAGCGGCTCCGTGCCGCGCAGCGCCTGGAGATCGACCGGGCCTACGGCGGGGACACGGAACCGGGCGAGAAGCCGACGGCGGACTCGATCGCGGTGTTCTTCCTGGCCCGCGACGAGGACGGCACCCCGCTCGGGTGCGGCGGCCTGCGCCTGGTGCAGGACGGCATCGCCGAGGTCAAGCGGATGTACGTGCGACCGGAGTCCCGGGGGGCCGGGGTGTCCAGCGCGATCCTCCGCCGGCTCGAGGAGGCTGCGATCGACCTCGGCTCCCCGGCGCTCGTGCTCGAGACCGGCGACGAGCAGAAGCGCGCCATCGGGTTCTACGAGCGCGAGGGCTTCCGGCGGATCGCGCAGTTCGGACCGTACGTCGGCGCGGCCCGGTCGATCTGCTACTCCAAGGTCCTCTGACACACCGAGGTGCTCTGACGCACCGCTGGGGCCCTGACGCCGAACGCCCGCGCCGACCATCGTCGGCGCGGGCGTTCCGCATCTGTCGGGGGTGTCAGCCGCGGTCGTCGTCGCGACGGGCTTCGGGCGCGGAACCAGGGCGGTCGTCTGCACCGTCGG
>CAJYIG010000182.1 GCA_913774725.1 uncultured Curtobacterium sp.
GCGCCACGGCGACCCCGCCCTGCGCGTACCGGGTGGCGCCGTCGGTCAGCGCACCCTTCGTCACGAGGGTGACGTCGTGGCGGCTGCTCGCGCGGATCGCGGCGGTGAGCCCGGCGATCCCGGACCCCACGATGACGACGTGCACGGTGCGCTCCTCCCGTCCCTGCGGCCCGGGCGTCAGCCGCGGGGCCTGGCCGCGAGCATGCGCTCGAGGGCGACCCGTGCGTCGGCCTGCAAGTCGGCGGGCACGACGATCTCGTTGAGGACCTCACCGCGGACGAGCGCCTCGAGCACCCAGGCCAGGTAGCCGGGGTGGATCCGGTACATCGTCGAGCACGGGCAGACGACCGGGTCGAGGCAGAAGATCGTGTGCTGCGGGTACTCCGCCGCGGGCCGGTTCACCATGTTGATCTCGGTGCCGATCGCGAACGACGTCGGCTCGGTGGCGGCCGCGACGGTCCGACGGATGAGGTCGGTGCTGCCGGCGGCGTCCGCGGCGTCGACGACCGCCATCGGGCACTCGGGGTGCACGATGACCTGCACGCCCGGGTCCTCGCGCCGGGCCTGCTCGATCTGCTCGACCGTGAAGCGGCGGTGCACCGAGCAGAAGCCGTGCCAGAGGACGACCTGCGCGTCGAGCAGGGTCTGCTCGTCGTTGCCACCGAGGGCCTTGCGGGGATTCCACATCGGCATGCGGTCGGTGCTGATCCCCATGGCCTTCGCGGTGTTCCGGCCGAGGTGCTGGTCGGGGAAGAAGAGCACGCGCTGCCCGCGCTCGAACGCCCACTCGAGGACGGTCGCCGCGTTCGACGACGTGCAGACGATCCCGCCGTTCCGACCGCAGAACGCCTTGAGGTCGGCGGCGGAGTTCATGTACGTGACCGGGATGACCGGGACGCGCCCGTCGGCGTCGGGCTCCGTGCCGTAGACGGCGGTGAGCTCGGCCCACGCCGCCTCGACGCTGTCGATGTCGGCCATGTCCGCCATCGAGCAGCCTGCGGCGAGGTTCGGCAGGATCACGCGCTGGTCGTCGCGGGCGAGGATGTCCGCCGTCTCCGCCATGAAGTGCACGCCGCAGAACACGATGGCCTCGGCGTCCGGCTTCGTCAGGGCGGCGTTGGCCAGCTGGAACGAGTCGCCGAGGAAGTCCGCGTGCCGGACGACCTCGTCGCGCTGGTAGAAGTGCCCGAGCACGACGACGCGGTCCCCCAGGGTCGCCTTCGCCCGCTCGATGCGCGCGTGCAGTTCGTCGTCGCTCGCGGTCTTGTACTCGTCGGGGAGCTGCCCCTGTCGCGGTGCCGAGGTCGGGATGACGTCGGACATCGACGAGCCGGGACCGTAGCCGGGACGGCTGTCGAAGTCCCACGTCGGTGCGGCGAGGTCGGGCGTGCAGGTGCTGCCCGCGACGGCGCCGTTGGAGATGCGCTCGATGGTGACGGCGATGGACACGGTGGTTCCTATCGGTTCGAGGTGGACCGCGGCGGCAGGACCGTGGCCAGGGTCGTGGCCCCGGTCGTGGTCCGGGTCGTGGTGTCGGTCATCGGACCGTTGTCCGCGTAGGCCAGGTCGGGGTTCGAGCGGTACAGCCGGGCCGGCCGGTGCCGGTCGCCGCTCGTGGTCTCGTCGGTGGGCAGGATCGCGTCGGTCCGCTCGACCTGTCGGCGGAAGTTCGCGGGGTCGAGGGTGCGGCCGAGCACCGCCTCGTACACACCGCGGAGCTCGGCCAGGGTGAAGCGGTCGCCGAGGAAGGCCTGCGCGATGCGCGAGTACGACATCTTGTTGCGCAGTCGCCAGAGGGCGTACTCGACGATGCGGTCGTGGTCGAACGCGAGCGCCGGGTGCTCGTCGGCCAGGAACCACCGGACGTTCCAGTCGTCGGGGACGGACTCGGCCTCGTCCGGGTGCACGAGCGCCCAGTAGACGATGGACACGACCCGGCTCGGCGAGCGGTCGACGTCGCCGAACGCGTAGAGCTGCTCCAGGTACCGCGGTTGCACGTTCGTCGTCTCGCGCAGGCGTGCGGCAGCGGAGTCCTCGAGCCCCTCGTCCGGACCGACCCAGCCGCCCGGCAGCGCCCACGAGCCCTCGAACGGCTCGGTCACGCGGCGCACCAGCGGCATCCACAGCGCCGGGGCCCCGGTGTCGGGGTGCGGGCGCAGGGCGACGATCACGGTGGAGACCGCGACGCGGATGCTGGTGGGATCAGTTTGTGTCATGGTGACTCGAAGTGTTCGGGTTGCGTTGACACTATCACCGTTCACGAGACCGGAACAGACCTGTAACGCACCGGGGACCACGCGTGCCTACATTGACGGCATGACGACGGTGACGAGGGTGCACGCCGTGGTGTCCGGCTCGGTGCAGGGGGTCGGCTTCCGGTACTGGACCGCACGCAAGGCAGACGGACTGGAGCTCGACGGGTACGCCAGGAACCTGTTCGACGGGACGGTCGAGGTCGAGGCCGAGGGGCCGTCCGAGTCCGTGGAGGCGCTCATGGCGTTCCTGCGCACCGGCCCGCCGACGGCCACCGTGACCGACGTCACCCGGCGCAGCGTCGTGCCGCACGGCGACGGCGACGGGTTCGCGATCCTGCGCTGACCGCGTGCGGGGTCCGTTGGGGTCGGTCCGTGCGCTCGGTCCGTGCGCTCGGTTCGTTCACGAGGACGACACACGGAAGCGGAATACTCGGATCCGTTCAGGCTGTTGCCCCGTCTGCGCAGTCCGCGCCCCCTCTGCACGTCGTCACTCCCCAGGAGCCCCGCATGACCCAGGCCGTCGATTCCGCCCCGCGCACCGGGAGCGTCTCGCAGCCCTCCGCCGGCGAGACCAGGCTCGTGATCGGGCTGCTGCTCGTCTCGGCGTTCGTCGTCATCCTCAACGAGACGATCATGGGCGTGGCGCTGCCGCGGCTCATGGAGGACCTCGACATCTCCGCGGCGACCGGGCAGTGGCTCACCACGGGCTTCCTGCTGACCATGGCCGTCGTGATCCCGGTCACCGGGTTCCTGCTGCAGCGCTTCAGCACCCGGCAGGTCTTCATCGCGGCGATGGCGCTCTTCTCGCTCGGCACGCTCGTCGCCCTGGCCGCACCCGGGTTCCCCGTGCTGCTCGTCGGCCGCATCGTGCAGGCCAGCGGGACCGCGATCATGATGCCGCTGCTCATGACGACCGTCCTCAACCTGGTCGAGCCGGCGCACCGCGGCCGGATCATGGGCAACATCTCGATCGTCATCTCGGTCGCGCCGGCCGTCGGTCCGACCATCTCCGGCCTGATCCTCAACGCGTTCTCGTGGCGGTGGCTGTTCGGGTTCGTGCTGCCGATCGCCGTCGCCGCGCTCGTGCTCGGCATCCTCAAGGTCCGCAACGTGACCACGCCCCGACGCGCGCCGCTCGACGTCCTGTCGGTCGTGGTCTCCGCCGTCGCGTTCGGCGGGATCGTGTTCGGGCTGTCGAGCTTCGGCGAGGCCGGGTCGACCGGTCCGCTCGTCCCCGTCATCGCCCTGGTGGTGGGCTTCGCGGCACTGGCGTTCTTCGTCGTCCGGCAGACCCGCCTGCAGCGCACGGACCGTGCCCTGCTCGACCTCCGCACCTTCCGCACGAAGGGCTTCACCGTCCCGATCGTGGCGATGGGCATCAGCTTCATGGCGATGTTCGGCACGCTCATCCTGCTGCCGATCTACCTCGAGCGCGTGCTCGGACTCGAGGTCCTGACCGTCGGGCTCCTGCTGCTGCCCGGTGGTCTGCTGATGGGACTGCTCTCCCCCGTCGTCGGACGCATCTACGACCGCCGTGGTCCCCGGGTGCTGCTCGTGCCGGGCTCGATCATCATCAGCGCGGTGCTGTGGGCGCTCTCCACGGTCGGCGTGGACACGAGCGTGTGGTTCGTCCTCGGCGCCCACGTCGTGCTGAGCATCGGGCTCGCGCTGACCTTCACACCGCTGTTCACCGCCGCGCTCGGGGGCCTGCCGCCGAAGCTGTACTCGCACGGCAGCGCGGTGCTCGGCACGACCCAGCAGCTCGCGGGCGCGGCCGGCACGGCGCTCTTCGTCACGCTCCTCACGATCGGTGCCGCCTCCGCGGGCGCCGACGCCGACGCCGCCGGGGTCGCCGCAGCGACCGCCTCGGGCGTGCAGACGGCGTTCCTGGTGGGTGGGGTCATCTCACTGGTCGGCATCCTGACGTCGGCGTTCGTCCGCCGCCCCGCGACGCCGGAAGGCGCTCCCGCCGGCGCTCCCGCGATGCACTGACCTGCGCCCGCCCGCGGTGCCCCGTCGACGACGGCGTGGCATCGTGGGCGGCATGCGGTCGACGGCGAGCGAGGTCAACT
>CAJYIG010000183.1 GCA_913774725.1 uncultured Curtobacterium sp.
GTGGAGCCGGGAGGCCCGTGGCGGTGTCGCCACGGGCCTCCCGTCCGTCTCGTGGTCCGTCAGGACCGTCCGCTCAGCCGAGCGGTCCGTACAGGGCCGGCGCGGTACGCGCCTTCGTGACCTGCTCGAAGGAGTACCCGAGCCCGATGAGCGTGCCCTCGTCGAAGGACCGACCGAGGAACTCGAGGTTGACGCCACCGCCGGTGACCGTGCCGTCGGCAGCGGTCGCCTGACCCATCGGGACCGTCAGCGCCGGCATGCCGGTGTTCGGGCTGAGCCGCATGTTCGTCGACTGGGTGCCGTACGGCGTGCCCGACGGGTAGACCAGCGCATCGAGGTCCTGGTCGTCGAGCATCTGCGTCACGAGCGCCTTGCCGGCCGCGAGCTGCGTCGTGTGCGATCCGGTCGGGCCGGCCCACGCCTGGTACTGCGCGTCGGTGATCGTGTTCCGCGACTCGTACGTGGACTTCCGGCTCGGTACGTACTGGCCGGAGTCGAGGATGCCCTGCAGCGACCGCGCGGTCACGTCGGGGTCGAGGTGCTTCGCGATGTACGCGTCGAGGTCGTGCCTGAACTCGTTCGTGCTGCCGCTGCCCTCGGAGAGCACCCGGTTGAACGCCGTCGTCGGGGCGATCGGCACCACCGTGGCACCGGCGGCCGTGAGCTTCGCCACGGACTCGTCGAACAGGCGCTTCGTCGTGGCGTTCGTGCCGACCATGCTCGTGACGTACCCGATCCGTGCGCCCTGCAGCGACGTCGGGTCGAGCGACGAGGTGTACGACGTCGGGACCTTGCCGGACTGGGCGCTCGTGACCGGGTCAGCGGCGTCGACCCCGGTCACGGCGTCGAGTGCGACCGCGGCGTCCGTCACCGACCGGGCGATCGGGCCACCGGTGTCCTGCGACAGCGCGAGCGGGATGATGCCGTCCCGGCTGGCCAGCCCGACCGTCGGGCGGATGCCGACGAGCTGGTTGTAGGTCGACGGGATGCGGATCGAACCGCCCGTGTCCGTGCCGAACCCGATCCCGGCCAGGTTCGCCGCGATCGCCGCACCGGTGCCGCCGCTGGAGCCACCGGCACTCTGGGAGGTCACGTACGGACTCGCCACGAGGAGCGAGGAGCCGGCGGGCTGTCCGGTCGAGAACTCGGAGACGAAGCCGTAGGCGAACTCGTCGAGACTGGCCTTGGCGAGGATGACCGCACCGGCGTCGCGGAGGCCGGCGACCATCGTCGCGTCGGTGTCGGTCTGGTTCGCTCCCCAGCACGAGCAGCCGCCCGTGGTCGGCATGTCCTCCGTGTCGTAGTTGTCCTTCACCGCGATCGGCACGCCGAGCAGCATGCTCGTCATGCCGTGGTCCGCCCGCTCGGTGTCGGCGGCCTTCGCGGCGGTCAGTGCGGCGGCGTTCGTCGTGATGATCGAGTTGAGCGGTCGGCCGCCCGTCGCCGTGTCGATCCTCGTCCGGTCGAAGGCGGCGATCCGGTCGAGGTACTCCTGCGTGATGGCGACGGAGGTCGTGACCCCCGCGTTCATCGCCGCCTGCATGTCGATCGTGGAGGCCTCGACGAGCTGGAACGGCCCGTCGTCGTAGATGATCCGCTGGGACAGCGCGGCGAGGTCGGCGACCGTGATGACGCCGTCGCCGTCCGTGTCGGCGGCGGCGACCGCGTCCCACTCTGCGTCGGCACCGGTCGCCGGCCGGATGGTCCCGAGGTGGTCGCCGAGCACGGCGAGGTCGTCCTCGGTCACCTGCTCGTCACCGGTGAGGTCGAGTTCCGTGTAGTAGGGCGCGAGCATGGCGGCGGGGCGGGCGTCCACCGACGGGGCGGCGGCAGCGGTCAGGCTCGGGACGGCGACGATGCCCGCGCCGACGATGGCGATCAACGAAGCACCGGTGACGGCGGTGCGTCGACGCGCTGCGGTACGGGCAGCGCGATCGGTGTGGGCGGTCATGCGGCGTCTCCGTTGCGCTCGCGGCGCGCACGTCGGGCGCGCAGGGTGACGAGGGTGGTGCCGAGTGCGAGCAGCGCCAGCGAGGCGGCAGCCCACGGCGCGACGTCCGCACCGGTCCAGGCGAGCGCTCCGCCGGCGGGACGGACGGGGGCTCCCCCGGCGCCGGCCGGGACCGCGGTCACGGTGCTGCCGGGGGTCGGGGCGGTGGACGTGCTCGGTGTCGGGTTCGGCGCCACGGTCGGTGCCGGCGTCGGGACGGCAGCGACGCTGACGGTGGTCGACGCCGGGTCGGTCAGGGTCGTCGAGCTGCCGTCGGAGCCGACGAGCACGACGCTCGCCACCGCCAGGTCGGTGTCACCGGCAGCCGTCGGCGTCAGCGTCAGCGAGGTGGCGAGGTCGCCGCTCAGCGCCGGCGAGGTGCCGAGCCGGGAGTGCACGATCGTGATGCTGTCGGCGTCCTGTTCGACGCGGTCGAAGCCACCGTCGGGGCCGGAGACGCTGCCGTCGACGACGGCGAGGGCGTCCTCGTCGGTGTCGATCGTGATCTCGTAGGCGTAGACGTCGGTCGTCGCCGGGATCGTGACGTCGAGGTCGAACGGTTCGCCGATCGTCGCGCTCGACGGCGCTGCGATGCGGACGGTGGTGGCTGTGGGCGCCGCGGCCGCTGGCGTCGCGGCGAGGACGGTGAGGACGGTGACCCCGGCCACGATCGTCGCAGGGACGATCGCGGCTCGAGGGCACCGCAGGGTTCGGTGCTGCATCCGAGCAGGTCCTTCGGGAAGGGGTGGGAGGGAGGGAGTCTGAGTGGGTACTCAGTGGTCCGCACGCTAACGGCGGACTGTTTCGCGCACCGGCGTCGCGCGTTTCCGCGGCGTTACGTGCCGAGGACCCTGGACGTGCGGCCGGGAGCGACGTATACTGTTCAGCTGGTGCACTGCAGCGAACCCATCTGACTCGCGCACACCAACCCGTCTCGACACCGACCCGCCGGGTCGCATTCCACCGAGACCACCGCTCAGTCCGACCGGACGAGCTGCACGTCGAGACACGACGTGCGCGCCCGCAGCCGATGCGTCGCGCCGGATCACGAAGTCCGCCGACCACGGCACGACCGGGCGCCGAACGACCAGGAAGTACCGCACCACCATGACCAGCAACGACCGCATCACCATCACCGGGACCGCACTCGCGGCGCCCACCGTCTCCCCCGACCGCATCGCCGAGTTCCCGGTGCGCGACGACCGCTCGCAGCGCGAGTACATCGTCCGCATCCCCGCCGACGACCTGCGCCTGTTCGTCACGCGTGACGCACGCGTGACCGTCGACGGCGAGGCCGGGTGGACCGTCCCCGGCCGCTCCTGGCGGGGAGAGTCGAGCCGGACCATCCTGCTCGCACGCCGCGTCGGCAGGGGCGAGCTCGCCCTGGCCGCTTAGAGCAGGCCCCGCTCAGGTCCGCTCGCGCGGGCCTCGCCACACACGGACGCCGTCGGTTCATTGCCGGCGGCGTTCGTCGCGTGCGGCTCCTGCGCGTCGTCGCGCGCTGCTCGTGCGCGCCCGTCGCCGGCTCAGGCGGGGTCGTACGAGGACGGCTGCTCGGCACCGCGGAAGCGCATCCCGCCGTCGGCGTTCACCGGGAGCGCCGGACCCGCCCGTCGCGCCGCGTCGCGGAGCCGACGGATGAAGGCCGGGTCCTCGGGCTCGAGCTCGTCGTCCGGGGCGACGGTCACGCAGAGCTCGCTCGCCGGGCCGACCAACAGGATCGACGTCGACACCGAGCCGTCGTCGCCCACGCTCGGCACCGTGATCGTGTCGGTGCGCGCGTTCGCGCCGAGGACGGCCGCGTAGTCGGCGACCGCGTCCGCGATCAGGTCCCCCGTGAGGATCAGGCTCGCGTCGTAGTGGATGTACTTCACGTGTCCTCCTCGTCTCGTCCTCGACGGTAGGTTCCGCCTGTGCGAGGAGGTTCGGAGTGTGCGTTCCGTGGCCACGCACGTCCACGGCACTCGGGTGGTCAGACCTGGGGCGGATCCGTCCGGAGACGCTTGGCCTCGGGCTCGTCGGAGTGCGACGACGCAGCATCGGCGAACCGTCCGCCGCCGACCGCCTTCGTACGACGCGCGAGCTCGTTGACGAGGTCCTCGTCCTCCGGCTCCAGCTCGTCGTCCGGCGCCACCTCGACCATGATCTGCGAGGCCGGACCGAGCAGCACCTCCGCCGTCGTGCCGTAGCCCTCGGCGTCTGCGGTCGGGATCTCGACGATGTCGGTCGTCCCGTTCTCGCCGAGCGCAGCGGCGTAGGCGAGCACCGCCTCGGCGATCGCGTCGCCGGTCATCACTCGGTTCTCTCCGTAGACCACGTACTTCACCAGTGCAGTCAACGCCCTGCCTGAGCCGGGCACTCAGCTTGGCCTGCCGCCGGGGGACGCGCTGCTCGTCCGCCACGCCGGGACGGCACGACTGCGCGGATCGGCTCTTCCCAGTTCTGGGGACTGGTCAGGGCAGCGGCGACCCACTGCACTGGGGACATGCGACCGTTCCAACCCCTCGACACGTCAGCGCTGCTGCGGGTCGAGATCGTCGACGCGATGATCCGCGTGCTCCGCGCCAACGCCCTGCACGAGGTCTCGTACGAGCACGTGGCCACCGAGGCCGGACGACCGCTCGACGTCGTGACCGAGGTCTTCCCCACGTGGGACGGGCTGCTGCTCGCCACGATCGACCAGTGGAACGACCAGCGGACCACCGAACTGCTGCCGATCGCCGAGCGAAGTGGCACGATCGTGTTCCTCCGCGCCATCGTCCGGGCGAACGTCGCCGACCCGTCGCTCATGCGGTTCCTGACCTCGATGCTCAACATCGCCGCGACGCCGCACCACCCGCTCGCGCCGATGCTCCACCTGCGCTGGCGCCGCTTCCACGCCTTCGTGCTCGCGGCCCTGCAGCGGGACGTCGAGCTCGGCCGGGAGCCGCACACGATGGAACCGGCCCGCGGTGCCGAACAGCTGCTCGCGACGTACGAGGGGCTGCAACTGCAGTCGATGGTCCGGCCGGAGATGGACCTGCTCGAGTCGTTCGACCGGGCGGTCACCCGACTCCGCGAGGGCTGGTCGCGTGAGTACGTGCCGCCGGTGTGGGACCTCGAGGCGGTCGGCGGCGTCTGACAGACGGCAGCGCCCGCGCAGCCGACGGCTGCACGGGCGCTCACGGCAACGGCACTCAGTTGTTGAAGCGGAACTCCACCACGTCGCCGTCCTGCATGACGTAGTCCTTGCCCTCGATGCGGGCCTTGCCGTGCGCCCGCGCCTCGGCGATCGACCCGGCCTCCATGAGGTCCTCGAACGAGATGACCTCGGCCTTGATGAAGCCCTTCTCGAAGTCGGTGTGGATGACGCCGGCAGCCTGGGGGGCCTTCCACCCCTTGCCGATCGTCCAGGCACGCGCTTCCTTGGGCCCAGCCGTCAGGTAGGTCTGCAGCCCGAGGGTGTCGAACCCGATGCGCGCGAGCTGGTCGAGGCCCGACTCCGTCTGCCCCGTCGACTCGAGGAGCTCGGCGGCGTCCTCGGGGTCGAGGTCGATGAGCTCGGACTCGATCTTCGCGTCGAGGAACACGGCCTGCGCGGGAGCGACCAGCGCGGCGAGCTCGGCCTTGCGCGACTCGTCGGTCAGGATCGACTCGTCGACGTTGAAGACGAAGATGAACGGCTTGGCGCTGAGCAGCCCGAGCTCGGCGATCGGCGCCAGGTCGATCGAGGTCGCGGACAGCAGGGTGCCCTGCTCGAGTGCGGCCTTCGCCTCCTTCGCGGTCTCGAGCACGATCGGCTCGGCCTGCTTGAGCTTCACGGTCTTCTCGTACCGCGGCAGGGCCTTCTCGATGGTCTCGAGGTCGGCGAGGATCAGCTCGGTGTTGATGACCTCGAGGTCGTCCTTCGGCGAGACCTTGTTCGCCACGTGCACGACGTCGTCGTCGGCGAAGCCGCGGACGACCTGCGCGATGGCGTCGGCCTCGCGGATGTTCGCGAGGAACTTGTTGCCGAGGCCCTCGCCCTCGCTCGCACCCTTGACGATGCCGGCGATGTCGACGAACGACACGGGCGCCGGCACGGTCTTCTCGGAGTTGAAGAGCGTCGCGAGCTGGTCGAGCCGCGGGTCGGGCAGGTTCACCACGCCGACGTTCGGTTCGATCGTCGCGAAGGGGTAGTTCGCGGCGAGGACCTGGTTCTTGGTCAGGGCGTTGAACAGGGTCGACTTGCCGACGTTCGGGAGACCGACGATTCCGATGGTGAGAGCCACGGGAGGACAGCCTACCGGCGGCCGCCCGCCGGGGCCGACCCCGATCCTCCAGGCCGGTGGGTCAATGCTGCCAGAGGGAGGCCGCCGCCACCCAGATGGTGGTCCACAGCCCGTAGGCGGTGCCGGTCACGACGAGCGCGACGGCGGCGCCGCTCGCGGCGAGCGCCGCTCCGAGTCCGATACCGCGCTGGGCGGTCCCCTGGTCTTCCCCCATGCAGCGAATCTACGACGGGTCGCCTCCGGACGCCAGGGTGCGGATCCGGCGGTCCACGAGTTCCAGGACGTCGG
>CAJYIG010000184.1 GCA_913774725.1 uncultured Curtobacterium sp.
TGGGTGTGCCCACCGATGACGTCCGGCGCGGAGATCGTGAACGCCGCGGAACCGGACGACCGACCCTCGGCGGGCCAGCCGCCGGTGCCGCCGCGGCCGAGCGCGAACGCCCGCTCCGGGGTGCCACCGCCGCGAGCGAAGGCACCCTGTCCGACGCCGACCGACGCGTCGCCGCCGCTGCCGTCCCGCGCCGCGTCGAGGACCTGCAGCGAGAAGCACGCCGGCCCGAGCACCACCGCGGCCACGAGCACGCCGGCGGCCGTCCGACGCCAGCGGGTCGAGGGCACGGTCGGGCCGCTCCGACGCCAGCGGACGACGAGCACCACGAGCGCCACGACGGTCACGCCGACGGCGACCGTGCCGAGCAGCGCCGGCTCGGACGAGGCCCGCGCCAGCCACGCCCACCAGGAGCCCTGGACCACGAGCAGGCCGACGGGCACGAGTCGCAGCCGGCGGTCGGCCGCGTTCACGAACCCGGCGGCACCCCACCAGCCGAGCGCGCCGAGGGCCGCGAGCTGCACGCCGATCCCGGCGACGTAGGCGGTGTGCGGGAGCCGCAGGACGGACAGCACCGCCACCGCGGTGATCAACCAAACGACCAGGGCGACGAGCGTGGCGGCGGGGAGCAGGGCCTCCCGGCCGGGCCGACGACGCCACCACCGGGCCGCACCGATCCCGACGCCGGTGAGCGCTGCGGGCCACGACCAGCCGACCTGTGACGCGTACCGCGGTGAGAAGAGCTGCAGCAGCGAGTGCTCGCCGCCGCGGCCAGCGGTCGCCGTGCGCCACGTGTCCGCGACGTGCGAGCCGGCGTGCCCGACGGCGGCGCCCAGCGCACAGACCGCCCCTGGCCACAGCCCGGGGAGGAACCGGTCGACGCCGTTGTAGCCGAAGACCATCGCGAACACGTTGTCGTCGGTCGACCCGTCGAACCAGGGGTGGTCACCCGTCGGCAGCAGCCCGAGCACGACCGACCAGGCGAGGCTCGCGACGAGCGCGGCACCGACGAGCGCGGCCACGTGCCCGACGGCGCGGCGCCACCGCGCTCCCGGGCCGGCGGTGGCGACCACCGTGGCGAGCACGAGGGCGGGCAGCACCAACCAGGCCTGCAGCATCTTCGCCTGGAACCCGACGCCGACGAACAGCCCG
This sequence comes from uncultured Curtobacterium sp., assembly GCA_913774725.1. Taxonomy (GTDB): domain Bacteria; phylum Actinomycetota; class Actinomycetes; order Actinomycetales; family Microbacteriaceae; genus Curtobacterium; species Curtobacterium subtropicum. The sequence continues at coordinate 1,150 of CAJYIG010000184.1, forward strand.
GCGAGCAGCAGCGGCCACCACGTCCGGGTGAGCGCGGCGCGCTGCCACCACACGAGCGCGACCGCGAGGGACATCGTGAGGAGGCCGTCCTCCATCGGGTGGCCGAACATCGACACGAAGATCGGGGTGCTCGCGGCGAGGGCCGCGGCGACCAGGCCGGCCCGGGCGCCGAGCCAGCGGAGCACGACCACGGAGACGGCGAGCGTCGTGACCGCGCCCTCGATCACCTGGGGCAGCGCGAGCGATGCGGTGGACATGCCGAACAGGTGGATGCTGATCGCCTGGGGCACCGCGAAGCCGGCGAGCTTGTCGAGGGTCACCGTCGCACCGGGGTCGAACGAGCCGGACAGGAACGCCGGCAGGGACTCGGACATCGAGCGGGCTGCGGCGGCGTAGAACGACGAGTCGCCGCCGCGGGCGAGGTTCCAGCTCGACAGGACGGCGCCGAGCACGACGATCGCAGCGAGCGTCGCCCGTTGGGCGACGCTCTGGTGCCACCATCGAGCAGGGCGTGCGGTGGCGCGGTCGCCCGACGTCGGGGCGGGGTGAGTCGAGTCCATGCGCTGAAGATCGCGCCGGAGTCGATGAAGGAGCCCGGGGCAGCCGGTCCTCCGGACTCCGGTTCGTTCAGGAGCGGTACCAGGATCAGGATCGGTAGGGTTCCCGGATGCGTCCTCCCCGCTCCGCCCATCGCGCAGCCCTCCTCCTCGCCGGCTCCGCCGCCGTGTCGGTCGTGGTCGCCGCGGCCGCCGAACACCTGGCCTGGCCGGTCGCGCCGGCGTTCCCGTGGGCGCACAGCGGGTCGTTCTCGTACGTCTCCACCCGATCGGGCGAGGCCGTCGCACAGCTCGCTCGTGTGGTGGCCTGGGGGTCGTCGGCGCTCGCCGTGGTGCTGTCGCTCGCTGCGGTGGTGGCGGGCGCGGTCGGCAGCAGCGCTCGACGGACAGACGGGACAGCGCGCTCCTGACCGGGAGCACCGTCCTGCTATGTTCGGCAGCACAACAAATCCCGCCGACACCGACGTCGACGGGTGCCGGGGAGCAGCCATGGACTCTCAGCAGTCGGACTCTCAGCAGTCGGACACCCAGCAGTCGGTCGCACAGCAGTCGATCGCCCACCGCACGGGCACGGCGGTCCTGACGGTCGCCGACCACCACGGTATGCCGCTGCCGGACGTCGAGGTCATGGTCGAGCAGACCCGGCACGCCTTCGGCTTCGGCAACATCGGCTTCGACTTCGTCGCGCTCGCCAACGACGAGGTCGACGGGGACGAGCGGGAGCACCTCGAACGGCTCGCGGGCCGGTACACCGACGTGTTCACCACCGCGACGCTCCCGTTCTACTGGGGCACCTTCGAGCCCGTACGCGGCCGACCCGACACCGCCCGGCTCCGCCGCACCGCCGAGTGGTTCCGCGACCGGGGCGTCACGCTCAAGGGCCACCCGCTCGTCTGGCACACCGTGCAGCCGGACTGGCTCCTCGGGCTGCCCCTCGACGAGGTCGAACGGCTGCAGCGCGAGCGCATCCGCCGCGAGGTCTCCGACCTCGCGGGGCTGGTCGACACGTGGGACGCGATCAACGAGGTCGTCATCATGCCCGTGTTCGACAACGGCGACAATGCGATCACCCCGCTCGCCCGGGCGAAGGGCCGCATCCCGACGATCCGGATGGCGTTCGAGGAGGCCCGCGCGACGAACCCGCACGCGACCCTGCTGCTCAACGACTTCGACCTGTCGAGCGCGTACGAGTGCCTGATCGAGGGCGTGCTCGAGGCCGGGGTGCAGATCGACGCCATCGGGCTGCAGACCCACATGCACCAGGGCTACTGGGGCGAGGAGACGATGCTCGCGATGGTCGACCGGTTCGCCCGGTACGGCCTGCCGCTGCACCTGACCGAGACCTCGCTCGTGTCCGGCGACCTCATGCCCGCGGACGTCGTCGACCTGAACGACCACCGGGTGGACTCCTGGCCCTCGACACCGGAGGGTGAGGCGCGGCAGGCCGACGAGGTCGAGCGGCACTACCGGAGCCTGGTCGGGCACCCCGCGGTCGAGGCCGTCACCTACTGGGGCATCACCGACGCGGGCGCCTGGCTGGGCGCGCCGATCGGGCTGGTGCGCGAGGACGGGACGCCGAAGCCGTCGTACGATGCGCTGCGCCGGCTCGTCAAGGAGGAGTGGTGGACCGGGCCGACCGTGCTCCGCACGGACGAGCGCGGGCAGGTGCGGGTGCGCGGGTTCCGGGGGGAGTACCGGGCGGAGGTACGGGGGGCGTCGACGGCGTTCGCCGTCGGATCGGACGCTGCGGAGTACGCACTGGTCGCGCCGGCGCCGTGATCGCGTGACGACGTGACCGCGGGACGGACGGGAGGCGCGGCACGGGCCCGCCATGCGCCTCCCGTCCGACACCGCTCGCGCCGACCGACCCGGTCCTGTCCGATCCGACCCGGTCGCGTCGTCGCATCCGGCGTACCGTCCGTCGTGGCGTGCGGCAGCCGCGCGCCGGACAGGAGGCCCCGGATGTCGGAGGACGCAGGATCGGACGGGCTGGGCACGGCGCGACTGGTCGGCATCGAGGAGCACTGGCTCTCGGACCCGGTCGACCGGGCACTCCGGGGCCTGACCGGCGACGACCGTGACGCCAGCCTCGTGCTCAACGACCACGGCGACGTCCGTGCACGCCTGGCCGACCTGGGGGAGCGACGGCTCGCCGCGATGGACGAGCAGGGCGTCGACGTCCAGGTGCTCTCGCTGGCCCCGCCCGGCGCACAGCTCCCGGACACTGCCGACGCCGTGGCGCTCGCCCGCGATGCGAACGACGAGGTCGTCGAGGCGATCCGTGCGCACCCCGGTCGGTTCCGGGCCATGGCGACGCTCCCGCTCGTGGACCCGGCGGCTGCCGCGGCCGAGCTCGAGCGAGCCGTCGCGCTCGGACTGACGGGCGTGATGACCTACGGCCGGGTCGGTGACGTGACGCTCGACGATCCGCGGTACGACGACCTGTGGGCGGTGGCGTCGCGCCTGCGCCAGCCGGTCTTCATCCACCCGCAGGTGCCGCCCGGCGCCGTCCGCCGAGCCGCGTACTCGGGCCTCGGCGAACCCGTCGACCTCGCCCTCGCGACGTTCGGGTGGGGCTGGCACCTCGAGGCGGGGACGGCCGCGCTCCGGCTGATGGCGAGCGGCGCCCTCGACCGGCACCCCGACCTGCAGCTCGTGCTCGGGCACTGGGGTGAGCTGCTGCTCGTCTGGCACGGCCGGGCCGACGGTGTCGCACGGACGGCCGGGCTCGATCGGTCGGTGACGGAGTACCTGCGCGAGAACGTCTGGATCACCGCGTCGGGCATGCTCGACCCGGCGCTGCTGCGGCACGCACTCGCCGTCACCACGGTCGACCGGCTCGTGTTCTCGACCGACCACCCGTTCCAGTCGCCGACCCGCGAGCAGGTCGACGGGTTCCTCGCGGAGTTCCCCGACGACGCCGCGCGGGAGGCGTTCGCGTCGGGCAACGCGCGGCGCCTGTTCGGGCTCGGCGACCACGGATGACGGATCAGGTGCGTGGAGCTCCTGCGCTCGCGGTGTCGACCAGGGTGCGCTCGGCGTCGTCGAGGTAGTCGCCGAGCAGGGACGCTGCGGTGTCGCGGTCGCCGTCGAGCAGCGCCGCGACGATGGCCCGGTTCCGCTCGACGAAGTCCGCGTGGAAGGCGGCGGGGTCGTCCGTGGACAGGAACGCCAGGCGCATCTCGGCCAGCAGGGAGTCCATCAGACCGTGCAGTCGCTCGCTCGGGACGGCCCGGACGAGCGCCGCGTGGAAGCGGATGTCGGCGGTGCCGACCTCGGCCCACCGTCCGGCTGCGGCGGCGGCCTGCGCGGCGTCGACCGCGGCGAGGGCGTCGGACAGTGCCGGGGAGTCCGGCGCGCAGGCACGGACGCCGGCGGTCTCGAGGACCCGTCGCGCGGCGTAGAGGTCGCGGACGTCCTCGGGCGTCAGCCGGCGGACGAACACCCCGCGGTGGAAGACGTGCTCGACGAGGCGCTCCTGCGCGAGCAGCCGGAAGGCCTCCCGCAGCGTGTTCCGCGAGACGCCGAGCTCGTCGCTGAGGCGCTCCTCCGACAGCTGGGCGCCCGGCAGGTGGTGGCCGCCGGCGATGGCGGTGCGCAGGCGGGCGGCGGTGGACTCGGCGCCGCCGAGGGAACGGGTCATGCCCTGATCCTCCCCGGACCGGGCGTGGGGAGCCGGCGCGCGCGCCGACGCGCGCTGAGCGGATCGGGCAGCGGCCCGCAGTTTGCGTGCGTGTTACAGATCGCCCGCACCCCTTGCGATTGTTGAACAATGCTGGCGAGACTGTCCCGCATGTTCGTCCTCATCGGTGTCGCCGTCGTGATCGTCGGCTTCGCCCTCCGCGTCAACGCGCTGCTCGTGGTCACCGTGGCGGGCATCGTCACCGCGGCCATCGGCGGCATCGACCCGGTCGGCATCCTCGACGCCTTCGGCAACGGCTTCGCGTCGAGCCGGAGCGTCACCACGTTCGCCCTCGTCCTGCCCGTCATCGGGCTCGTCGAGCGGTACGGGCTGCAGGACCAGGCGAAGCGCCTGATCGCGAAGCTCGACCGCCTCACGACCGGGCGGATCCTGGCGGGGTACCTCGCGGTCCGCCAGGTCACCGCCGCCGTCGGGCTCACCAGCATCGGCGGTCCCGCGCAGACGGTCCGTCCGCTCGTGCACCCGATGGCCGAGGGCGCCGCCGTGAAGCGCTACGGGCGCATCGACGAGCGGATGCGCGAGAAGATCAAGGGCTTCTCGGCGTCGTCCGACACCGTCGGGGTGTTCTTCGGCGAGGACGTGTTCGTCGCGGTCGGCTCGATCCTCCTCATCACCACCTTCGTCGACACCACCTACGGGCTGGCGCTCGAGCCGATCGACCTCGCGCTCTGGGCGATCCCGACCGGCATCGCTGCCCTGGTCGTCCACGGCATCCGGCTGCTGCTGCTCGACCGACGACTCGACCGGATGGCGGCGGACGTGCTGCCGGAGTCCCAGGGGGTGGCAGCGTGATCACCAGCGAGTGGCTCTACTGGCTCATCGGCGCGTTCTTCGTCGTCGTCGCCGTGCTCATCGCCGCCGACGCCGGTCACGCCAAGCGCCTCGGGAACGCGGCGTTCTGGGGCATCCTCGGCGTCTCCTTCCCGGTCGGCACCTTCGTCGTCTCGGGTGCGGTGCCGGCGTGGGTGCTCGGCGTCGCCGTGCTCGTGATGGTGGCCCTGGCCGGTGCCGGACTGACCGGCACCACGAGCCGCACCCGCGTCGCGGCCGTCCCCGGGGCCGGGACCGGCGCCCCGACCGGCCCGGCGGACCCGACCGGCACGGTCGAACGGGTCCCTGCGCAGGAGGGCGTCGCGGCGGCGCAGGGACGGAGCGCCACGAGCGTCCTCGCCACGACGGGTCCCGAGGAACGGGCCGCGTCCGCCCGCCGCTTCGGCAACCGGCTCTTCGTGCCGGCGCTCGTCGTCCCGGTGGTGGCGGTCCTCGTCGCCACGCTCGGACCGCTCGTGCGGATCGGTGACCGGCCGCTCCTGGCCGAGGGCAGCGCGACGCTGACGGGGCTCGGCCTCGGCTCGGTGCTCGCCGTCGTGGTCGCCGTCCTCGTCCTCCGTCCGCCGAGCGTCGCCACCCCCGTGCGCGAGGGCGGGCGGCTCCTGCAGGCGATCGGCTGGGCCGCGCTCCTGCCGCAGATGCTCTCGACGCTCGGCATCGTCTTCACCCAGGCCGGTGTCGGTGCCGCGGTGGGCACCATCACGAAGGCCGTGCTGCCGGACGGGTCCCTGCTCGCCGCAGTCGTGCTGTACTGCGTGGGCACGGCGGTCTTCACGGTGATCATGGGCAACGCCTTCGCGGCCTTCCCGATCATGACGGCCGCCATCGGGTGGCCCGTCCTCGTCCAGCAGTTCGACGGCAACCCCGCGGCGATCTTCGCCATCGGCATGCTCGCGGGCTTCTGCGGCACGCTCGTCACCCCGATGGCGGCCAACTTCAACCTCGTACCGGCGGCGCTCCTCGAGATGCGGGACAAGTACGGGCCGATCAAGGCACAGCTGCCGACCGCCGTCGTCCTGCTCGCCGTCAACACCGGGATCATGTACCTTGTCGCATTCTGAGAACCACCGCCCCGACGCGGACCGCCCCGACCTCCTCCGTGCCGCCTGGGCCGAGCGGTTCGCCCGGGTCGCCCTCGACAACACCACCCGCGAGTACCCGTACGCCGCGCACCACGCGACGACGGGGCCGGACGATCGAGCGCTGCCCGTCGAGCTCCACCCCGCGTTCGCGACGTCGTACGACTGGCACTCGTCCGTGCACATGCACTGGCTCGCCGCGCGGTTGCTCGCCCACGGCCTGCCGACGGAGCAACAGACGGCGTTGACCGCGGTCCTGCAGGACCACCTGCGCGCCGACCACCTGGCGACGGAGGCCGCCTACCTGCGCGCCGCACCCCACTTCGAACGGCCGTACGGCTGGGCGTGGTTGCTGCGCCTCGCCGCAGAGGTGTCCGCGTCCGAGGTGCCCGAGCTCCGGGCGCTCACTCCGGGCTTCGCACCCGTGGTCGATGCGATCGCCGACCTGGTCACGGACTGGACCGCCGCGGCCGCCCATCCGGTGCGCCACGGCGTGCACAGCAACTCGGCGTTCGGCCTGCTGCTCGTGCACGACGCTGCGCGCATCCTCGGGCGGGACGGACTCGTCGCCACGGTCGAGCGGACAGCACGCGAGTGGTTCGGGGGCGACGCGGGGTGGCCGTTCGGGTGGGAGCGGAGCGGGCACGACTTCCTGTCCGCCGGGCTCGCCGAGGCCGACCTCATGGCGGTCGTGCTCCCGCCCGCGGAGTACCGCGACTGGGCGGCCGGGTTCCTGTCCGACGTCGGGCCCGACGCCGAGGTCCTCCGCCCGACCGTGGTCCGCGACCCCTCGGACGCGCAGCAGGTGCACCTGTACGGCCTGGACCTGTCGCGGGCCGGCAGTGCGACGCGCATCGTCGCCGCGCTGCGGATCGACGGTGGTGACGTGCCGGTCGCCGGGCTGCTCGACGCGGCGGTCGACGAGCTGTTGGCCTCCGGCCTCGAGGCGGCGGTCGGCGAGGAGTACTACTCGACGCACTGGCTCGCCAGCTTCGCGTGGGACGCCATGGAGGCGCGGGAGGGCACCGCGCGCTGACCCACCGGTGCTGACCCGTCGGCACGGCGCCGTCAGCCGACCAGCCGGAAGCGCAGCGGGTCGCCGGGACGGAGCTGCGCGGCGCGGTCGACCGAGGCCGCCGTCAGGACCCCGACGACCGGGTACCCGCCGGTGACCGGGTGGTCGGCGAGGAACAGCACCGGATGGCCCTCTGGCGGTACCTGCAGCGACCCGGTCTCGACGCCCTCGCTCGGCAGCTCGCCGTCCCGCTGACGGACGAGCGGGTCGGGCGCGGTGGTGCGGACCCCGACCCGGTCGCTGTCCGGGCGGGTCGTCCACGTCTGACCGGTCAGGGTGCGGCGCCAGTCCGGACGGAACCAGTCGTCGCGCGGACCGGCGACCACGTCGAGCACGACCGGTCCGCCGGACGGGGGTGCGAGCGGCGGTGCGACGGCGTCGACCAGGGGCCACCCGTCCGCGTCCACGCCCACCGGCAGGACGTCGCCCGCCCGGACCGGCGACGGACCGAGACCCGCGAGCGAGTCCCACGAGCGGCTGCCCAGGACGGGCTCGACGGCGAGCCCCCCGCGCACGGCGAGGTACGTCCGCAGACCCGTCACGGACAGACCGACCCGCAGCACGTCCCCGGGGCCGAGCATCAGGACCGCACCGATCGCTGCGCCGTGGACCCGGCCGTCCGCCCGCTCGACGGCGGCCGGACCGGGTGCGCCGGTCAGGGCGGCGACCACGTGCCCGTCCGCGCGGAGTGTGACGGAGCCGAGCAGGGCCTCCAGGACGGCCGCCGTCGGACGGTTGCCGACCATGCGGTTGGCGAGGGCCGCAGAACCGCGGTCGGCTGCGCCCGCCGCGCCGAGGCCGGCCTCGCTGAAGCCGGGGCGACCGAGGTCCTGCGTGCTCGCCGCGTACCTGACGTCGAGCACGGTGAGCGCGGTCACGACGTCACCGCGACGTAGCGCAGACGCGTGCCGGGCGGGGCGAGCGCCGGTGGGTCGCGGTCGAGCGACCACATCGCGACGTCGGACCGCCCCACCAGTTGCCAGCCGCCGGGGGAACTGCGCGGGTAGACGGCGCTGAACTCGCCCGCCAGGGCGACCGAGCCGGCCGGCACCGAGGTCCGCGCGGTGCTCCGCCTCGGCACCCCGAGCGACGGTTCGGTCCCCGTGCAGTAGCTGAACCCGGGCGCGAACCCGCAGAAGGCGCTCGTCCACACCTGCCCGGTGTGCCAGTCGACGAGGGCGTCGCGGGACGTCCCGAGCGAGGCGGCGAGTTCGTCGAGGTCCTCGCCGTCGT
>CAJYIG010000185.1 GCA_913774725.1 uncultured Curtobacterium sp.
CCGACGGCCGACTTCTTCCACCCGCCGAACGGCTGCCGCCGGACGATCGCTCCGGTGATCCCGCGGTTGACGTAGAGGTTGCCCGCCTCGATCCGGTCGAGCCAGGTGCCGATCTCGGACGCGTCGAGGGAGTGCAGGCCCGAGGTCAGGCCGTAGTCGACCTCGTTCACGATCTCGATCGCCTCGTCGAGGGTCTTCGCGGTCATGATCCCGAGGATCGGGCCGAAGTACTCCGTCCGGTGGAACGCCGACCCACGTCGGACGCCGTCGCGGACACCGGGGCTCCAGAGCTTGCCGGTGTCATCGAGGCGCTTCGGAGTGACCGCCCAGGACTCCCCCGCGCCGAGCGTGGTGAGGCCCTCGAGCAGCTTGCCCGCAGCGGGCTCGATGACCGGGCCCATCTGCGTCGTCGGGTCGGTCGGGTACCCGACGGTGAGCGACGACACGGCGTCGAGGAGCTGCGAGCGGAACCGGCGCGAGGTCGCCACGGAACCGACGAGCACGACGAGCGAGGCGGCGGAGCACTTCTGGCCGGCGTGCCCGAACGCCGAGGCGACGACGTCCTTCACGGCGAGGTCCAGGTCGGCCGACGGCGTGACGATGATGGCGTTCTTGCCCGAGGTCTCCGCGAGCAGCGGCAGGTCGGGGCGGAACGACCGGAACAGCTCGGCGGTCTCGTACGCACCGGTGAGGATGACCCGGTCGACCTGGGGCGCGGCGATGAGCTGCTTGCCGAGGTCGTCCTCGGACACCTGCACGAAGGCGAGCACGTCGGCGGGGACCGCGTGAGCGTCGAGCGCGGTCTCGATGATCGACGCCAGCACGGCGCCGCAGCGCTCGGCGGGCGGCGCGGGCTTGAGCACGACGGCCGACCCGGCGGCGAGCGCGGCGAGGGTCGAGCCGGCCGGGATCGCGACCGGGAAGTTCCACGGCGGCGTGACCAGGGTCAGCGCGGCGGGCGTGAACGACGCGCCGTCGACGTCGTCGAGCTGTCCTGCGAGCTCACCGTAGAAGTGCGCGAAGTCGATCGCTTCGGACACCTCGACGTCGGCCTGGTCGATCGTCTTGCCGGCTTCGGCCGCCATGACCTCGACGAGCGCGGCGCGGTTCGCCTCGAGCGCGTCGCCGACGGCGTGCAGCACCGCACCGCGGGCGGTCCCGGACCACCGGCCCCACTCGGTACCGGCGGTGCGGACGCGACCCAGGACGGAGTCGAGCTGCTCGGCGGAGGTGAGCCGGGCCTCCTGGACGGCGCGTTCGCCGAGCGTCGACGTGGCGATGCGGGACGTGATCGCGGCACCCCACTCGCGGACCGCCGCGACCGACGGGTCGCTGTCCGGCGTGTTCTCGAAGTGCCCGGGCCGGGGCCGCTCGACCGCCGCGTACCGGTCGGCGATGCGGTGCGGAGCCGGGGCGTCGAGACCGCCGGGCTGTGTGAGCGGGGCGAGGGAGTCGCGGAAGCGGGACTCCTCGCGTGCGAAGAGCTCGGGCGACGAGGCCAGCGAGAACACCGCCGACATGAAGTTCTCCTGCGACGCGCCTTCTTCGAGCCGTCGGATCAGGTAGGCGATCGCGACGTCGAACTCGCCCGGGTGGACGACCGGCGTGTACAGGAGCAACGAACCGACCGTGCGGCGGACCGCCTCGGCCTGCCCCTGGGCCATGCCGAGCAGCATCTCGAACTCGATGCCGTCTCGGACGCCGCGCTCCCCGGCGAGCAGCCAGGCGTGCGCGACGTCGAAGAGGTTGTGCCCGGCGACGCCCACGCGGACGTTCGCGATGCGCTCGGGCGTCAGCGCCCAGTCGAGCACGCGCTTGTAGTTGGTGTCGGAGTCCTGCTTCGTGTGCCAGGTGGCGAGCGGCCAACCGTGCACCGAGGCCTCGACCTGCTCCATCGGCAGGTTCGCGCCCTTGACGAGCCGGACCTTGATGTCGGCACCGCCGCGGGCACGACGCGCGGCCGACCACTCCTGCAGGTGCTGCATCGCGGCGAGCGCGTCGGGCAGGTACGCCTGGAGCACGATGCCCGCTTCGAGGTCGGTGAACTCCGGCTCGTCGAGGAGCTTCGTGAAGACCGCGATCGTCAGGTCGAGGTCCTTGTACTCCTCCATGTCGAGGTTGATGAACTTCCGCGGCGAGCTCTGCACAGCGAGGCGGAAGAGCGGGCGGAGCTTGGCGATGATGTCCTCGACCGCGTGGTCGAAGGCCCACGGGGAGTGCGGGTGCACGGTCGACGAGACCTTGATCGAGACGTAGTCGACGTCGTCGCGGGCGAGGAGCCGCTGCGTGCCCTCGAGCCGGCGCGAGGCCTCCTTCTCGCCGAGGACGGCCTCACCGAGCAGGTTCACGTTGAGCCGGACCCCGTCGCGCTTGATCTTCGCGATGGCCGGGCCGAGCTTGGCGTCGGTCGCATCGACGATGAGGTGGCCGACCATCTCGCGGAGCACCCGGCGCGCGATCGGGACGACGACCCCCGGCAGCACCGGAGCCATGCCGCCGCCGAGCCGGACGAGGCCGCGGAGCGCCGCGGGCAGGAACCCGGGCGCGCCGGGCGCGATCTGCCGGAGCTTCCGGGCGGCGACGCCCAGGTCCTCGGGTCGGACGACACCGTCGACGAACCCGACCGCGAAGTCGAGTCCCGCCGGGTCGGCGAGGACCCCGGCGAGCTGCTTCGCCGAGCCGTCGACCGGGTAGGTCTCGGCCTCGGCCAGCCACTGGCGGACGAGGGCGACGGACTGGTCCGCCAGGTCGTCGTGCGGGGTCGGAGCGGCGTCGGTGTCGCGTGCCTGGAGGTCGGTCATGGGATCAGTGTGGAGTTCCGGAAGCGTAAGCGGAAGCAACTCCTGCTGACGCGTACCGTTCAGTTCAGCTACTGTTCCGTCATGCTCGACGTCCGCCGTCTCGTGCTCCTCCGGGAACTCTCGATCCGGGGCACCGTCGCCGCCGTGGCCGCGGCGATGAACTTCACCCCCTCCGCGGTGTCGCAACAGCTCGCGGTGCTCGAGCGCGAGGCCGGCGTGCAGCTCCTGCGACGCTCCGGTCGGCGGCCGCAGCTCACCCCGCAGGCCGAGGTCCTCGTGGCTGCGGCGGGCGAGGTGCTCGACGTGCTCGAACGCGCGCAGGCCAGCGTGGAGTCGACCCTGACGTCCGTGCAGGGCCGTGTGCGCGTCGCCGTCTTCCAGTCCGCCGCCCTCGCCCTGATGCCGACGGCACTCCGCACGATGGCGCTGGAGCACCCCGACGTCCGGGTCGAGATGGTGCAGCGCGAGCCGGAGACGGCGCTCAACGAAACCTGGGCGCGGGACTTCGACATGGTGATCGCCGAGCAGTACCCGGCGCACGCGGCACCGCGCTTCCCCGGGCTCGACCGTCGCGACCTCACCACCGACTCGGTCCGCCTCGCGCTCCCACCCGTCGACGTCTGCCTGGTGCCGCTCACGGACGACGACCCCGGGGTTGCCCTGCTCGACGCCGCGGACATGCCGTGGGTGATGGAGCCCCGTGGGGCCGCGTCCCGGCACTTCGCCGAGCAGACCTGCCGCCGCGCCGGCTTCGAACCGGACGTCCGCTACGAGACCGCCGACCTGCAGGCGCAGATCCGCCTGATCGAGTCGGGGAACGCGGTCGGCCTGATGCCCGACCTCGTGTGGGCGGGTCGCTCGACGTCCTGTCGGCTCCTCGACCTGCCCGACCCGGCACGCCGCACGATCTTCACGGCCCAGCGGATGTCGAGCGCGGACTCGCCCGTCGTGACGGCCCTCCGGGCGGCCCTCGAGGACGCGGCCGCCGCGCAGCGCGACCACGCGTGACGCCGTGCTCCCCCGTCGTTGCCGGATCGTGACCTGACGTCGGTGAGATCGGTCGCCGTGCTGCACACCTCCAGGTGAGGAGCCACCACGGCTCCACCGCACATCAGGGAGAAGTCATGCAGCACGTCGACCGGCCGGCCCTCCGGCACACCACGGCGCTCCGACCGGGCGCGACGATCGCGTCTGCCATCGCCGCACTCCTGCGGGCGCCCTCCGTACGGAGAGCCGTACACACCCCCGGTGCAGGTCACGATCCGGCCACACGCGCCCGCGTTGCGCGGCTGAACCCCTACGATCCGAGAACGCCGGACAGTCACGGCAGATTCTCACGATCCGGCACCCGACCGGACCTGATCCTTGGGGGAACAATGCACCGCAGCACCTCCACGACCCGACGCGCCTGCGCGCTGGGGACCACCGTCGCACTCATCGGTCTGACCACCGGTCTGGGTGTCTTCACCTCGACCGCCGCGTTCGCCGACACGACGGCTGCCGTCTCGTCGACCGACCCGTCGCAGTCGACCGCCGCACCGACCGACGCCACGACGGCCGCGCCGACCGACACCGCGACCGGCGCCCCGGCCAGCGAGTCGTCCGATGCCGGGACGACCCCGACCGCAGACCCGTCGTCCCCGTCCGACGCCGAGACGCCGTCGGCCACCGAGACCCCAGCGCCGTCGTCGTCAGACCCAGCGACGACGGACGCAGCGTCGACGGACGCAGCGTCGTCGGACGCAGCATCGACGTCGTCCCCGGCCGTCACCGCCCCCGCGCCGACGGACAGCTCGACCGCCACCGCAAAGGCCGCACCGAGTCTGACCAT
>CAJYIG010000186.1 GCA_913774725.1 uncultured Curtobacterium sp.
GGAGTTCAGACGTGTGCTCTTCCGATCTGTGAAGCCCTGCTGGTCGGCCTGCTCGACGGCGTAGACGAGCGGGCCGCGCTCGATGGCGACCTGCCCGCGGGCCGCGTCGATGCGGGGGTCGGCGACGTACCGGTGTGGTGTCGTGTCGAAGGCGAGCTCGACGGTGTCGCCGGCGGTCCAGTCACGCTCGACCAGGTGCAGGGTGCCGGGGGCGGGGCTCGCCTCGCCGCCGGCACCGGTGACGGTCGTGACGTCGGACCAGGCGGGGATGCGCAACCCGAGGGCCAGCGGGCCGTCCTGGGTCACCGTGACGACGACGCGGCCGTCGTGCGGGTACCCGGTGTCGACGCGGACGGGGCCGAGGTCGACGTCCGCGTACTGGTGGACCTGCAGGCCGCCGTCGGTCACGGTCGCCAGGTACCCGTCGAGGCTCGCGAACGTGCGCATGATGTTCGGCGGGCAGCAGGCGCAGTCGAACCAACCGCGGCGACCGTGCGCGGGGGAGCGGTTCTCGTCCGGGTGTGCGCCGTCGCGGTGCTGCAGCGGGTTGACGTAGAAGTACTCGGTGCCCGCAAGGCTCACCCCGGGCAGGAACGCGTTGTACAGCAGGCGTTCGATCGCGTCGGCGTAGACGGGCTTGCCGGTCGCGAGCAGCAGACGCCACGCCCACTGGACGCCACCGATCGCGGCGCAGGTCTCGGCGTAGCCGCGGTCGGTGGGGAGCTCGTACGGGTCGCCGAACGCCTCCCAGTCCCAGCGGGCGCCGAGGCCACCCGTGATGAACGCCTTCGTCGCCTGCATGTCGGCGAACTGCCGTTCGCTCGCGGCCAGGAGTTCGGCGTCGCCGGTCTCGATCGCGACGTCCACGGCGCCGGCGGCGAGGTAGACCGCGCGGACGGCGTGGCCCTCGACGGTGGTCGCCTCGCGGACCGGGACCCGGTCCGAGAAGTACGTCGGTTCGCCGCCGGCACGCTCGATGATCCCGTGTCCCCGGGCGTCGACGAACCAGTGCGCCAGGTCGAGGTAGGCGCGGGTGCCGGTCTCGCGGTACAGCTCGACGAGTCCCGACTCGACGACCGGGTGGCCGTCGACGTCCTGCGTGTGGTCGTCGCCCGGCCCGAAGGTGGCGACGAGGTGGTCGGCGTTCCTCGTCGCGACGTCGAGCAGGCCGGTGTCACCCGTCGCCCGGTGCTGCGCGACCGCGGCCTGGTACAGGTGCCCGGCGCAGTACAGCTCGTGGCTCCACTTCAGGTCGACGTAGCGCGCGCCGTTCCCCCGCACCTGCTGCACGGAGTCGACGTAGCCGTCTGCGGCCTGGGCGCGGGCGTAGAGGGCGGTGACCTCGCGCTGCAGGTCGAGCAGGTCCTGGGCGGGAGCGCGGCCGTACTCCCACGCGACGGCCTCGAGCCACTTCGTCACGTCGGAGTCCATGAAGATCGGCCCCACGACCTCGCCCTGCTCGTCGCCGGCCGCGATCCGGAGGTTCCGGAAGTTCCCGGCTGCCTCGAGCCGCTCGTGGCCGCTCCGGATCGCATCGCGCCCGTTGCGGTCCTGGCGCAGGGCCCAGGAGCCGCCGGTGATCCGGGCGTCGCCGGCGGGGAGCGGGCGGAACACCAGGTGTGCGCCGGCGGTCGGGAGGGCCGGGGTCGCGGTGCGCGGGCGGCTGCCGGTCACCGGGATGGCCGGCGGGGTGGTGCCGGTGGCGCCCGCCTGCGGGGTCCCGCCGGTGGCACCGGTGCCGCTGGCCCGCGGGGTCGTGCCGGTCGTGGTGGTCATGGCGCCTCCTTGCGTCTGACTGGCGGCCGTCCGTACGGAAAGCGCTTTCCGCGTGCGACGGTACGGCAGTCGGCAGACGTCCGCAAGGGTCTACCGCGCGCCGCCCGCCGGGCCTGCCGCGGTAGTCTCCTCGGGAACACCCCGTCGGAAAGGACGTTGCCGTGGCCGTCGAGCACACCACCCGGTCCGTCCGCATCACCGACGTCGCGGCGCTCGCCGGGGTGTCGATCGGGACCGCCTCGAAGGCGCTCAACGACACCGGGCAGCTGCGGGAGGAGACCCGTCGTCGGGTGAAGGACGCCGCCGAGAAGCTCGGCTTCGTCGGCGACGCACGCGCACGGGCCCTGTCGTCCGGCCGCACGTTCACGGTGGGGATGATCACGACGGACTCGTTCGGACGGTTCACCATGCCGGTGCTGCTCGGGGCCGAGGACGCCCTGTCGGCCGGCGAGATGATGGTGCTCGTCGGTGACACCCGCGACGACCACGTCCGCGAGGCCCACTACCTCCGCTCGCTCGTCGCCCGTGGCGTCGACGGGATCGTCGTCACCGGCCGGTCTGCCGATGCCCGGCCGCCGATCGAGGTGCCGCTGCCGGTCCCCGTCGTCTACGCGCTGACACCCTCGACCGACCCGTCCGACGTGTCGATCACCCTCGACGACGCCGCCGGTGCTGCGGCGGCGGCCACGCACCTGCTCGGCCTCGGGCGCCGACGGATCGCGGTGGTGACCGGGCCGGAGGACGCGCGGTCCGCCGTGGAGCGGGCACGAGGGGCCGCGGTGGCGCTCGGGGACCGGATGGTCGGCGCTCCGGTGCACGGGGAGTGGTCCGAGCGATGGGGGCGGCAGGCCGTCGACCTGCTCGACCGGTCGTCGTCGGCGGTCGACGCCGTGCTGTGCGGCAACGACCAGATCGCCCGTGGCGTGTGCGACCGGCTGCGTGAGACCGGGCGGTCGGTGCCGGGCGACGTCGCGGTGACCGGGTACGACGACTGGGACGTGGTGGCGCTCGCCTCACGGCCGCCGCTGACCACCGTCGACATGCGGCTCGATGAGCTCGGGCGGATCGCGGGGCGGGCGCTGCTCGAGCTCGTGGCGGGCGGGCGTCCGGCGTCGACGGCCGTGAACCCGTCGCTCGTCGTCCGCGAGAGCACCGTCGGCGCGTAGCCCGGCTGCGCGGGTGCCCGGCTGCCCGACTGCGCTGGCGCGCTCGGGCTCCCGGCGGCCCGGCTGTCCGGCGGCCCGGCTGTCCGGCTGCCCGGCTGTCCGGCTGCCCGGCTGTCCGGCTGCGGGGCACTGCGGGCGTGTCCCGGTCGCACGACATGCCGCCCGGGGATGTTCCGGTCGCACGACATGCCGTCGGCGAGGAAGTCGAGCGGCAAGTCCTGCGACGGGAAGTTGCCGGCGAGCGCGACGGGAAGTTGCCGGCGAGCGCGATGGGCCACGATCCCGAACGGGCAGGACGTGCCGCGTGCGGGGCGTCGGGCGGGCGAGACGTGTCGGCCAGGGGCGTCGAGCGGGCGAGACGTGTCGGCCGGGGGCGTCGAGCGTGACAGATCGTGCCCGCTCGGCGAGGGTGGCGCCGGGGTCGACGGGCGGCGCGGACGGCGGCGCGCCGGTGCGTTGCACGCGTGAGCGCTCACGTGCCAGGATGTGAGCGCTCACGCAGGACGACGAGGTCTCGGGAGGACACATGAGCGACGACCGCCGACAGCAGGTCGAGGGCGGCCGCACGACCCTCGGCATCGAACTGGGGTCCACCCGCATCAAGGCCGTGCTCGTCGACGAGCAGCTCCGCCCGATCGCGAGCGGCTCCCACGAGTGGGAGAACGAGTACGTCGACGGCAGGTGGACCTACCCGCTGGTCGCCGTCGAGACCGGGGTCCGCGCGGCCTACGCCGACCTGGTCGCCGACGTCGAGCGGCAGTTCGGCGTCCGCCCGACGACGTTCCGTGCGGCCGGCGTCTCGGCGATGATGCACGGCTACCTGGCGTTCGACGAGGACGGCGAGCTCCTCGTCCCGTTCCGCACCTGGCGCAACACCTCGACCGGCCCCGCGGCCGAGCGGCTCAGCGCCGCACTCGACTTCAACGTGCCGCAGCGCTGGTCGATCGCGCACCTGGTGCAGGCCGTGCTCGACGAGGAGCCGCACGTCGCACAGCTCGCCGGGATCACGACCCTCGCCGGGTACGTGCACCGCATGCTGACGGGCCGCGACGTCCTGGGTGTCGGCGACGCCAGCGGCATGTTCCCGATCGGCTCCGGGCCGGTCGACAGCGGGCCGGGGGAGCCCGGTCGCCGCGACTACGACGCCGCGATGCTCGCCACCACGCAGGACCTGCTCGGCGAGCACGTCCCCGACCTCCGCGCCCTGCTGCCCGAGGTCCTCGTCGCCGGCGAGGACGCCGGGGCGCTCACCCCCGAGGGTGCCGCGTGGCTCGACCCGACCGGCACGCTGGAGCCCGGCGTCCCGTTCTGCCCGCCCGAGGGCGACGCCGGCACGGGCATGGTCGCCACGAACGCCGTCGCCCCGCGCACCGGCAACGTCAGCGTCGGCACGAGCATCTTCGCGATGGTGGTCCTCGAACGGGCGCTCCGCACCCCGCACGAGGAACTCGACGTCGTCACGACCCCGGCAGGTGACGCGGTCGCGATGGTGCACTGCAACAACGGAGCGAGCGAGATCGCGGCCTGGGCCCGCGTCTTCGGGCGGTTCGCCGATGCCACGAGCGAGCGGACCGGCGGCGCACCGATCGCGGTCGACGACGTCTACGCGACCCTGCTGGCCGAGGCCGCCGACGCCGACCCGGACGCCGGCGGACTGCTCTCCTTCAACTACCTGGCGGGCGAACCCGTCACGCGGGTCGAGGACGGCCGACCCCTGCTGCTCCGCACCCCCGGCGCACGCTTCACCCTCGGCAACCTGGTCCGGTCCGAGGTGCACGGCGCCTTCGCCACCCTGGCGATCGGCATGGACGTCCTGCACGGCGAGCAGGTCGCCGTCGACCGGATGACCGCGCACGGCGGACTCTTCCGCACGCCGGGCACCCCGCAGCGCCTGCTCGCCGCGGCACTCCGCGTCCCGGTCGCCCTCGAGGACACCGCGGGGGAGGGCGGCGCCTGGGGCATCGCGGTGCTCGCGGCCTACCTCGAGCACACCGACCAGCCGCTCGAGGACTTCCTCGCCGACACGGTGTTCCGAGGCGACGCGGTGCACGTCGCCGAGCCCGAGGAGCGCGACGTCCGGGGCTTCCAGGACTACCTGGCCCGGTACCGGGCGGCCCTGCCCGTGCAGGACGTCGCAGCCGCGGCCACCCGCACCGGCGCAGCAGCCGACCAGGCCGCGGCGACGCGCACCGGCGCAGCAGCCGACCAGGCCGCGGCGACCCGCACCGGCGCAGCAGCCGCCCAGGCCGACCAGGCCGCACCGGCGGACCCGGACGTACCGACCGACCAGGGCGAGCCGACCGACGTGGTCGAGGCGCGCCTCCAGACCGAACAGGAGCCGACCCGATGACCGACGCGCCCACCGAC
>CAJYIG010000187.1 GCA_913774725.1 uncultured Curtobacterium sp.
CGCACCGCCGTGGCCGCACCGACGTGGCCGCGCCGACGAGGCCGCGCCGCCCGGTCCGTCCCGACCTGTCGAGACCGCGCTCGATCCCGGGCCGGACGCCCCGTGCGGTGGGGTCGGGTCGCTGCAGGGCGGCCCGACCCCACCGTCGCGCGTCCGGCCCGGGATCGAGCGCGGTCTCGACAGGTCGGGACGGACCGGGCGGCGCGGCCTCGTCGGCGCGGCCACGTCGGTGCGGCCACGGCGGTGCGGTCACGTCGGTGCGGTCACGTCGGTGCGGCCACGTCGGTGCGGACACGCGAGTGGGGCCTCGTCACGACGTCCGCGGCGGTTCGCTCACGTCACTGCGTGCACGTCGCGCGATCATGTCGGTGCGGCCACGTCGGCGCGGCCACGTCGGTGCCCGTCGGTAGCGTCGAGCTGTGCAGCACCCACGGAAGACCGCGGCAAGCGCAGCGAATGCGGCGAGCGCGGGAGGTACCCCGAGCGCGGGAAGTGTCCCCGGCGCGGTGAGTGCAACGAACGCGGCCGGCGCAGCGAGCGCAACGGGCGCACCGCCCCACGGCGTCGATCACGTCGTGGCCGCCTACGGAGATCGGGCGGACGAGTACGCCGAGGTCCTCGGATCGATGAGCGCCGTCCACGCCGAGGACCGGGCGCTCGTCGAGGCATGGGCGGAGGCGACACCCGGGCCGCTGCTCGACGTGGGGTGCGGCCCCGGACACTGGACCGCGCACCTCCACCGTCGCGGCCACCCGGTCACCGGCATCGAACCCGTCCCACGGTTCGTCGCACTCGCTCGTGCTGCTGCTCCCGAGGTCGACTTCCGAGCCGCGACGATGGAGTCGACCGGCCTGCCCGACGGCGGTGTCGGCGGTGTGCTCTCCTGGTACTCGCTCGTGCACCACGAACCGACCGAGGTACCGGCGGCGCTCGCCGAGGTCCACCGCATCCTCGCACCGGGCGGAGCGCTGCTCGTCGGGTTCTTCGAGGGCCCGACCCTCGAGTCGTTCGACCACGCGGTGACGACGGCGTACCGCTGGCCCGTCGAGCGGATGGTCGACGTGCTGCAGGACGCCGGCTTCACGGTCGACGTGGTGCACCGACGATCCGACCTCGGCGCACGACCCCACGCTGCCCTCATCGCGCACCGATCCTGATCACGGCTGCCAACCCGGCGTGACCAGCCCCGTCTCGTAGGCGAAGACCACGAGTTGGGCGCGGTCCCGGGCGCCGAGCTTGATCATGGCCCGCGAGACGTGGGTCTTGGTGGTCATCGGACTGACGAAGAGTCGCTCGGCGATCTCCGTGTTGGTGAGGCCGAGGGCGACGAGCTGCATCACCTGACGCTCGCGTTCGGTGAGCACGTCGAGCGCGGGGGCCAGTGCCGACGGCTTGGCGTGCGTCGCGTAGGCGGCGACCAGGGACCTGGTCGGCCCCGGCGACAGCAGGGACTCCCCCGCGCGCACGGTGCGGACCGCGCGGAGCAGTTCGGCGGGTTCGGTGTCCTTGACGAGGAATCCGGCCGCACCGCCGCGGATCGCCTCGAACACGTACGAGTCCTCCTCGAAGGTCGTCAGGATCACCACGTGCACGCCGTCGAGGTCCGGGTCTGCCGAGATGCGCTGCGTCGCGACGAGTCCGTCCGTCCCCGGCATGCGGATGTCCATCAGCACGACGTCGGGGCGTTCCCGTCGGACGATCGCAACGGCTTCGTCGCCGTCACCGGCCTCACCCACCACGGTCATGCCGGGTTCGGCGTCGACCAGTGCCCGCAACCCGGCGCGGATGAGCACCTGGTCGTCCACGAGCACGACGCGGATCGGGTCATCGGTGCGGGTCACGGGCGCTCCTCGGTCTCGGCCAGACGGGACGGCGACGCAGCCGAAGCCGCAGCCGCGGGCGCGGGCGCGGCCGACGGCAGTCGAGCGGCGACGCGCCACCCCCGGTCGGGCGTCGGTCCGGCGGACAGGGTTCCGCCGACGGACGTCGCTCGCTCGCGCATCCCGATGATGCCGTTGCCCGACGGGCCGAGCAGCGGCGTCGGCCGGTCCGCGGTCGCGGTGCGGCCCGGGGATGGAGTGTCCTGCACCGTCAGCTCGAGGACGTCCGGCTCGACCCGCACGGCGATGCGCGCGCGGTGCTCGGGAGCGTGCTTCATCACGTTCGTCAGGGACTCCTGCACGATGCGGAACGCCGAGCGGTCGACGGTGCGGTCCAGCTGCGCGAGGTCCCCCTCGACGTCGGCCGTGACGTCCACCCCGGCTGCGCGTGCCCGTTCGACCAGGTCTGCCAGGCGGTCGAGCCCGGGCACGGGGTTGCGCTCCGGAGCGCCGGGAGGTGTCACCCCGCCGACGGATCCGCGGTCGGACGACGCATCCTGCAGCGACCCGCCGCCGTGCGACCCGCTCTCCGGGCCGCCCGACTCGCCGGTGTCGACGTCTCCGGGTCCGTCGACCGACCGCAGGACCCCGAGGATCGTCCGCAGCTCGACCAGGGCCTCGCGGCTGGTGTCACGGATGTCGGCGAGCGCGCTGCGCGTCTGCTCGGGGAGCTCGGACCCCAGGTGGAGCGCCACGCCCGCCTGCAGGTTGATGAGCGACATGCTGTGCGCGACGGAGTCGTGGAGTTCACGGGCGATGCGGACGCGCTCGTCCCGCGCACGGTCCCGCTCCGCAGCCGCACGTCGGCGACGACGTTCCGCGACGCGCTCGAGTCGCACCCGGACGAGCTCTGCGACGGCCAGCGTCACCACGGCCCACGCCACGGCGAGGAACACCGCGTCGAGGTCCCGCGCGGGTGTCCGTCCGAGGAACTCGTCGGCGGTCGGCAGCACGGCGACCGCCACCCCGAGCGCGATCCCCGTGGTGGTGCGGCGCCCACGGAGCCAGGCGTTCACCGCGGCCATCGTCAGCGCGGCCACGAACGGTCCCCGCGGGCTGACCAGCAGGGCGTAGCCGATCGTCGTCGCGAGGGTGACCAGCAGGACGGCCGTCGGCCACCGCCACCGCCAGGGGAGGACGAGCACCCCGGCGACGAGCAGCACGATCGCGAGCGGACCGGGGACCGCCGGGTCCGCGACCGAGGACCCGAGGACGTGGGACGCCCACGGCGGGCCCCCACGAGGGCCGACGGTGGAACCGTCGACCGGACCGCTCGGGAAGCGCGACACCAGCAACGTCCCCGCGATCTGCAGGAGTGCGACCGGCAGCACCCGACCGACCCGGGCGAAGCGGCGGACGCCGTCCCGCTGGTCGTCGGTCGCCTCAGCGGAGGCGGTGTGAGTCCGGTGCATGAGTCCGAGCCTAGGGTCGGCCGGACACCACGGCATCGGGCCGAGGCAGGAGCTGTGGACTACTCCCCCGGGAGTAGCCGGATGTGCAGGAAGGACGGCACTACGGCTGCGGGAGCAGGCGGGAGTGGGCCCTCGTGGCGGACGCGGGACGAGCCTCCAGGCCGGACGCTTGGAACGTCGCCCGACCGGGCGGCACGACCCGCACAGGAGGCAACCGTGCACACCGCTCTCTCGACCATCGCCGCCGTCGGCCCGTACGGGCACGGCGGGCCGCCCTTCTTCCTGTTCCCGGCGTTCCTCCTGCTCGTGCTGCTGGCCGTCGCCGTCGTGTTCGGCGTCCTGCGCCGCGGCGGCTGGCGCGCGCGGTCCGACGCCAGGGCGGTCCTCGCCGACCGGTTCGCGCGTGGCGACATCGACGCGGACGAGTACCGTTCGCGGCTCGCGGAGCTCAGCCGGAAGTGACCGACAGCGCCGACGTGATCGTCGCCACGGTGTCGTCGACCGATCCCTCGATCGACACGACGACGGCGGTCTCGTCGGGCTGCGGCCGCTCGAGGGTGGCGAACTGCGAGTCGAGCAGCGACGACGGCATGTACTCGTGGTGACGGTGCGACTGGCGCTCGGCGATCAGGTCGAACGACCCGTCGAGGAACGCGATGACCAGGTCGGGCGCCGAACTGCGGAGCCGGTCGCGGTAGACCCGCTTGAGCGCGGAGTTCGCCATCACGCACCGGTGCCCGGACGCCTGCACCTCGGCGATGCGCGCCGCGCAGGCGTCCAGCCAGGGCCAGCGGTCCTCGTCCGTCAGCGGCGTGCCCTGCCGCATCTTCTCCTTGTTGGCGGCCGGGTGCAGGTCGTCGGCGTCCACGAACGTGCTCGGCTGGCCCTGCTCGGCGAGCGCGTCGGCGAGCGCCTGGCCGATCGTGGACTTGCCCGAGCCGGAGACACCCATCACGAGCACGGGCGGGAGGACGTCGTGGTCGGTCATCCCTCCACAGTACGGGTCGTCCGCTTCCCGTCCCCAGTTGCCGGCACACCCGTGCCGACCCAAGGTGTCGGTCGTACCGTGGGCCGCGACACGTCAGGACGAAGGAGACTCAGGTGGCGGACAACGAACAGCACGACGGCGGCACGGCGAACATCGGTGTCGTCGGTCTGGCGGTGATGGGCTCGAACCTGGCCCGCAACCTCGCGTCGCGCGAGGGCAACACGGTCGCGGTGTACAACCGCACCTACGCACGGACCCAGGAGCTCATGGACGAGCACGGTGACATGGGATTCATCGCGTCGGAGGACATCGACGGCTTCGTCGCCTCGCTGTCGAAACCGCGTACCGCGATCATCATGGTGCAGGCCGGCAAGGGTACCGACGCCGTCATCGAGCAGCTCGCCGACCGGTTCGAGGAAGGCGACATCATCGTCGACGGCGGCAACGCGAACTTCCACGACACCATCCGCCGCGAGCACGACCTGCGCGAGAAGGGTCTCAACTTCGTCGGCACCGGCATCTCGGGTGGCGAGGAGGGCGCGCTGAAGGGCCCGTCGATCATGCCCGGCGGTTCGGACGAGGCGTGGGAGACCCTCGGACCGATCCTGAAGTCGATCGCCGCGGTGGCGGAGGGCGAGCCGTGCGTGACGCACATCGGCACCGACGGTGCCGGCCACTTCGTCAAGATGGTGCACAACGGCATCGAGTACGCCGACATGCAGCTCATCGCCGAGTCCTACGACCTGCTCCGTCGCGCCGGCGGGCACTCGGTCGACGAGCTCGTGCAGATCTACGAGAAGTGGAACGAGGGCGACCTCGAGTCGTACCTGATCGAGATCACCGGCGAGGTCCTCAAGCAGCAGGACGCCGAGACCGGCAAGCCGCTCGTCGACGTCATCCGTGACGAGGCCGGCTCCAAGGGCACCGGCGTGTGGACCGTGCAGAACGCGGTCGGCCTCGGGATCCCCGTCTCCGGCATCGGCGAGGCGGTCTTCGCCCGCGCGGTGTCCTCGAAGCCCACGCAGCGCGCCGCCGTGCAGCGCTCGGTCACGGGCCGTCCGGACGTCGTCGACGTGCCCGACACCTTCGAGGACGACGTCCGCGCGGCGCTGTACGCGTCGAAGGTCGTCGCGTACGCGCAGGGCTTCGACCTCATCATCGCCGGGGCGAAGGAGTACGACTGGGACATCAACCTGGGCGACATCGCGAAGATCTGGCGCGGCGGCTGCATCATCCGCGCCCAGTTCCTCAACCGCATCGTCGAGGCCTACGACAAGAACCCCTCGCTCGAGAGCCTGCTGGTCGACCCGTACTTCGCCGACGCCGTCGCCGAGGGCGAAGCGGCCTGGCGACGCATCGTCGGGATCGCCGCGGCGTCGGGCATCCCCGCCCCGGGGTTCTCGTCCGCGCTCGCGTACTTCGACTCGCTCGCCTCGGACCGCCTGCCGGCGGCGCTCATCCAGGGCCAGCGCGACTTCTTCGGCGCGCACACCTACCAGCGCGTCGACAAGGACGGCACCTTCCACACGCTGTGGTCGGAGGACGGCCGCCGCGAGGTCGAGCAGGAACCCTCCACGCACTGACCCGAACACGCACTGACCTGACCACGCAGCAGGCCCCGTCGGTCGACGGGGCCTGCTGCGTACCCGGTGGTCGCCCCCCACCCGCGCTCCCGCTGGCGGACGTCCGCCGCGGGTCAGGCGACGATGCGCTCCCGCGCCAGGTCCGCGACGAGCCGCTCGAGCCGAGGGCCCCGTCCGAGCAGTCGACGGGACCCGGCAGCCGAGCGGACGAAGAAGGTGGCGACTGCGGCGGTGTCGTCCGGGCGGACGTAGTGCACGGCCACGGCGCTGGCGTTCCGCTCCCCCAGGACGTCCTCGATGCCGATGTGCACCATCCGACTCCAGCGGATCACGAGCAGCCGGGTCGCCCGGCGCTCCTCGAGTTCCCACAGTGACGCCTCGGTCGCTCCGAACGCCCAGGTCACACGCTCGCCCAGGACCGCCTCTGGCCGGGCACGCTGTACGTCCTGGCGCAGCTCCGGTGTCGGCGCTGCCGGAACCAGCCAGACGGTCGGGTCGATGCGACGGATCGCGAGCGCGAGCGCCTCGTCCGCACGACGACGCCGGATCGCCCGGGCGCGAACGACGGCGACGACGACGCCCGCCACCCCGACGGTGATCGCGACGAGCTCGGCGATGCCGAAGAACGTCAGGTCGGTCTGCGGCGCCGTCGAGACGACGACGATCCGACCGACCAGGAGCGCGGTCCAGACACCGACGATGCTCCAGCGCAGGACCGCGAAGCGCCGTTCGACCGTCCACGCGGTTCGCGACCGCCGCGCGCGCCCGCGGCGGGGCACGCGGTCTGGTCGGTCCAACACGCTCCCGATCCTCGCACGGGTCCGGTCGGCCGCGCTGTCCGTGAGCAGTGAACGGTCGACGAACCCGTCGGGGTGACGATCCCTGCACAGCCCCGGCGCGGACGCCCGTCGTCCACGAGCAGGCGGTTGTCAGCCCCTCCGCGGTCAGGTCGACCTACGCTGCACGGGTGAGCACGACAGCGACACCGACCGCCGAGCAGGCACCGACTCCGACACGGATCCGGCGTCCGGCCCTGCTCGCGGCCGTGTGCGGTGTGATCGCGATCGCCGCGTTCCTGGCGGTCGCCGAGTTCGGTGCGCTGCTGCTCGGCGGGGCGGGCAGTCCGCTCGTGGCCGTCGGTTCCGCCGTGATCGACCTCGCTCCCCCGGCAGCGAAGGACGTGATGGTCGGGCTGTTCGGCACCGGGGACAAGATCGCCCTCTTCGTGCTGATGGCCGTCATCACGGCAGCGGTCAGCGCGGGTGCGGG
>CAJYIG010000188.1 GCA_913774725.1 uncultured Curtobacterium sp.
CGGCACATCGGCGGACTCGTGGCGGCGGGAGCGACGTTCGGCGACTGCGCGGTGCTGTACCGCGTCGGAGCGCAGTCCGCCGCGCTGGAGTCCGCGCTCGGCCGCGCCGGCATCCCGTACCGGGTGCAGGGCGGCACGCGGTTCTTCGACCGGCCCGAGGTGAAGCTCGCGGTGCACCACATGCGCGGCGAGGCCGTGCGGCAGACCGACGACGAACTCACCCGTCGCGTCGGGCTCGTGCTCCAGCTGAGCGGCTGGACGCCGACGCCGCCGGACGGCACCGGAGCGGTCCGCGACCAGTGGGAGGCGCTGCAGGCGATCATGGGCCTGGCTGAGGCGTCGCCCGCCGGGACGACCATGCAGCAGTTCACGCAGGACCTGGTCGACCGTGCGGCGACCCACCACGAGCCGGAGCTCGACGCCGTCACCCTGGCCACGCTGCACTCGTCGAAGGGCCTCGAGTGGCCGCACGTCGTCGTCGTCGGCGCTGCCGAGGGGCTCCTGCCCATCTCGCACGCGACGACCGATGCCGAGGTCGACGAGGAACGCCGGCTCTTCTACGTCGGACTGACCCGCGCGCGCCGTTCGGTCACCGTCACGTGGTCACGGCAGGGTTCCACGCGCGGGGGTGCCCGGGCGCCGAGTCGGTTCCTGGCAGCGCTCGACACGCACACCTCGGGTGCGGTGCCACCGGCCGCAGGCTGACCGCGAGGTCGTCCCGGTCGAACACGACCTGGTCGGTCCCGGGCCGCTGCGTCCGCAGGGGCAGGCGCTGCACGAGCACCCGCACCGCGGCCGACGCGATCGCGGCGAGACGCCACGGCGACAGCGGCGCGGCGGGGCGGCCCCAGACCTGCGCGGCGAGCGTCGGCCACGCCGGGTCCTCGTCCACGCGGGCGTACTCGACGCACTGCAGGCAGGGTCCGTCGCCCGGGACGACCACCGGCCCGAGCCGGACCCGTCCGTCGCCGACGACGAGCGGGAGGTGCGGAGCCCCTCGCCGCGCCCACGCCGACCGGAGCGCCGGGTCGACGACGTGGTCGGCGACGACCACCGCGATCGACGGCGGCGGGTCGGGCAGCACGATCGGTCCACCGCGGGGTGCGGCGGTCCGGGCGACGGTGACGCCCTCGCCCGAGAGCATGTCGGCGACCACGTCGGCGAGGGCCCCGTCGCCGTGCACCTCGACCCGGGCGAGCGGCTCGGGCAGGACGTCGACGACCGCGGGGGAGGCGTCCCCGAGCACGCGGGCCGCGACCTCGGGCCGGCACCCGGTCGTGGCGGCGAGGGCGGTCAGGGCGTCGCGGCTGGTCTCCCGCCGCAGCGCGCAGAGGAAGCGTTCCTCGGCCACGGTCGGCACCGGGACGACCGCACGCGGCGGGTCGACGCCGAGCTGGACGGTCCCCGGGTCACGCCAGACGAACTCGAGCGTGGGGTCGATGCGGATGCCCATGCACCCACCGTGTCGCAGGCGACCGGCCCCGTGGGACCGGTCGCCGCGATCTGTGGAGAACTAGCGGGGCCCGGCTCCGGGGGTGCCGCCGCCCGCCGCCCCGTCGTCCGTGGGGCCGTCGTCCGCGGGGCCGTCGGCCTCGTCCTCGATCCCGCCGTGCTCGTCCTCGCGCGGACGATCACCGGAGGCGTCGTTGAGCAGGTCCTCGAGCGCCTTGTCGAACGCGTCGTCGTCGGCCGAGCGGCCGGGGTTGCGCAGCCGCAGCACGAAGGCGTCCGGGTCGTCGACGTCCTCGGAGGTCGGAACGGCGTCGAAGTGCGACCAGAGCGCGTCGCGTTCCTCGGCGCCGAGCTCCTCGGTGACCCGCTGCCAGAGCGCCGCGGCCTCTCGGAGTCGGCGGGGACGGAGTTCGAGGCCGACGAGGGTCGCGAAGGCGGACTCCGCCGGACCACCCGCCGCACGGCGACGGCGGACCATCTCGGCGATCGCGTCGGACTTCGGCAGCCGCACGGTCGCCGCTGCGGTGACCGTGTCGACCCAGCCCTCGACGAGCGCGAGCATCGTCTCGAGCCGGCCGAGCGCGGCCTCCTGCTCGGGCGTGCGCGGCGGGATGAGCGCGCCGGACGCGAGCGCGTCCCGGAGCTGCTCCTGGTTCGTGGGATCGATCTCCGACGCGAGCTCCTCGACGCGGTCGAACGGGATGTGGATCCCGCGCGCGTAGTCGGTGATCGACGAGATGATGTGCAGTCGCAGCCACCGCGCCGACCGGAACAGCCGGGCGTGTGCGAGCTCGCGGACGGCCAGGTAGATGCGGACCTCGTCCTCGGGGACGTCGAGGCCCTCGGCGAAGTCCGCCACGTTCTGCGGCAGCAGCGCCGCGACCTGCTCGTCGAGGAGCGGCACGCCCACGTCACCGCCGGAGACGACCTCCTTCGACAGCTGCCCGACCACCTGGCCGAGCTGGATGGCGAAGAGGGCGCCGCCGACGCCGCGCATCGCCTTCGAGACGTCGCCGAGCATCGCCTTGAGCTGCTCCGGCGCACGCTGCTCGATCGCCTCGGTCAGGGCGTTCGAGATGCTCAGTGCCACCGGCTCGGCGATCTGCGCCCACACCGGGGTCGTCGCCTTCGCCCACTGCTCGCGCGTGTAGAGGCTCGGTGTCGCCGTCAGCTCGGGGACGCTGGTGGCCTCGTCCAGCCACAGCGCGGCGACCTGGAAGGCCTGGTCCGACGCCTGGGCGGTCGCGGGGTCCACCGGGTGGCCGCCGTCGCGGGCGATGGCGGTCGCCCGCTCGGACGCGACCGAGAAGTCGATGCCGTCCCCGCCCGACTGCGCCGCGCGCTGGAGCTGGCTCATCAGGTTCGCCACGAACGCCGGATCGTTCGGCAGCCCGGCGGCGCCCGCGAGCTGCGACGGGTCGATCTGTCCCTCTCCGGAGAGCAGCTTGCGCAGCATCTCCTGGAAGTCGTCGTCCGGCCCCGGCTGCGGTTGATCAGGCATGACGACTACGCTAACCGCTGCTCACGGGGCCGCGCCTGGGATGCTCCCGAGGGGGCACCAGGACCGCTGCGCCGAGGGCGAACAGCCCGCGAACACGCGGGCGAACCGCCCCGTGGAAGGACGTCCGTGACCCTCTTCGCCCCCGCGCCCCGCCGCCGCTCCCGTTCGCGCACGGTGGGCTGGGCGTTCGTCATCGGGGCCGTGGTGCTCGCGCTCCTGGCGAGCTTCCTGCCCAGCCCGTACCTGATCGAGGTGCCGGGCCCGGTCTACAACACGATCGGCACGCAGCGGCAGGGCCAGGGGAAGGACGCGAAGGACGTCGAACTCATCCAGATCGACGGGGCGGAGACGTACCCGACCTCCGGTGCCCTCGACATGCTCACCGTCGGCATCCAGGGGGACGCGACGACCC
>CAJYIG010000189.1 GCA_913774725.1 uncultured Curtobacterium sp.
CGCGGAGCGGGTTGGCACACGGGGCACCGGTGGCTGGACCGGTTCATGAACGCCTCACGCACGATCGTGGTGCCGCAGCGCGGGCAGGGCTTCCCCTGCTGCCCGTACACCGCGAGGCGCTGCGAGAAGTACCCGGACTGCCCGTTCACGTTGACGTACTGCGCGTCGAAGCTCGTGCCGCCGTCCTCGAGAGCACGGCCGAGGACGCTCCGGACCTCGGCCAGGAGCCGGTGCAGGTCGGCCCGGGGCAGGCGCTCGGCGGGGCGGTCGAAGTGCAGCTTCGCAGCCCACAGCGACTCGTCCGCGTAGATGTTGCCGATGCCGCTCACGACACCCTGGTCGAGCAGGACGCGCTTGATGCCGCTCGAGCGCTTCCGGGCCATCGCGACGAAGCGGTCGTCGTCGAAGGCCGGGTCGAGCGGGTCCCGCGCGATGTGCGACACCTGCGTCGGGATGCTCCGCCGCCACGGAGCGTCCGGGTCACGGGCGTCGACCGCTCCGGCGGACCCGGCCGGGGCGCCGTCCACAGTCGGCACCATGGCGTCGACGGCCATCGATCCGAACGTCCGCTGGTCGACGAACTCGAGCTCGACCGGCGCCTCCGGACGGCCGTCGCGGTCGGTCCCGGTCGGCTGCACGTCGATCAGGATGCGGCGGTGCTTCGCAGCCGGGCGACCGCGGCCCAGCAGGACCTGGCCGGACATCCCCAGGTGCGTGACGAGGGCCTCAGGGCGGTCGCCCTCGTGCTCGGGGACCAGGGGGAACCACATGAACTTGCCCCGCCGCACGGCAGCGGCGATCGTCCTGCCGGTCAGCCGCTCGGCGAAGTCCTCCGCCGGGCCGTCGTGCCGGGTGAGTGCGCGGTCGTCGACGACGTCGACGTGCAGCACGCGGGCACCGCTGACGGCGGGTTCGAGGCCGGCGCGGACGACCTCGACCTCGGGGAGTTCGGGCATGCGGTCAAGCCGCCCGGCCGGAGAGCCGCGTCCATGCATCGAGCGCGGCGGCCATCTCGGCGGCCTTCTTGCTCGTCCCGGATCCCGTCGACACGTCCTCGCCCTGCAGCACGACCGTCGCGTGGAAGGTCTTGTCGTGGTCGGGGCCCTCTTCCGTCACCCGGTAGGCCGGGTTGCCGAGGGACAGGCTGGCCGCGAGCTCCTGCAGGCTCGTCTTCGGGTCCATCGCGGCGCCGAAGCGGTCCGGGTCCACGAGCAGCGGCTCGACCAGGCGCAGCACCAGGTCCGTCGCGGCGTCGGGGCCGGCGGACAGGTAGGTCGCACCGATGACGGCCTCGACCGTGTCGGCCAGGATCGACGCCTTGTCGCGACCGCCGGTCTGCTCCTCGCCCTTGCCGAGGCGCAGGTAGGAGCCGAGCCCGATCATGCGGGCGATCTCGGCCAGGGCGACCGTCGAGACGAGGCTGGCGCGCCGCTTGGCGAGCTCGCCCTCGTCGAGGTCGGGGAAGGACCGGAAGAGCTTCACGGTCACGGCCTGGCCGAGGATGGAGTCCCCGAGGAACTCGAGGCGCTCGTTGTGCTTGATGCCCCCGTGCTCGTACGCGTACGAGCGGTGCGTGAGGGCGAGCTGCAGGAGCTCGGCGTCGATCTCGACGTCGAGGATGCCCTGCAGACGAACGACGTCCGGCCCCACGGGGCGGGACCCCGTGGCACCGGACGTCGTGGTCATCGGTCGAGTCCGATCAGACGTCGGCGACCTTGCGGCCCTTGTACTCCATGTACAGGGCGGTGCCGGCCGAGTCCTCGACGACCTTGGCGCGGTGCGGGAGGCTGTAGGTGACCTTGCCGTTCTCGATCGTCTTCACGAGCTGGACCGGCGCGGCCTTCCACTGCGAACGACGGGCGTGCGTGTTGGCACGGGACTGCTTGCGCTTGGGAACGGCCATGGTGGTTCTCTTTCGGTTGGTCGGTGGTCGGTGTCGAGGTGCGTCAGGCCGTGCGGCCGTCGCCCTCGGGGCTCTGGTGGGAGGTGCTGTCGTCGGTGCCGACACGCTCGGCGTCGGTCCCGGCGCCCTGGAAGCCGCTCAGCGCGGCCCAACGCGGGTCCAGGACCTCGCGCGGGGTGACCTCGCCGAGGTCGGCCAGCCGCTCACCCGTGACGGGGTCGAGGCCGGGGCAGTCCGGTCGGCAGACCGGCTGGAACGGCAGCGACAGCACCACCGCATCTCGAACGACCGGTTCACAATCCACGTGGTCATCGTGAACGAAGAAGTCGAAATCCTCCGAGACATCGTACGCGAAGAGCTCGGCGAAATCGACCTCGACCGGTTCGCTGATGTCGATGAGGCAGCGCGAGCACTCGCCCGTGGCCCCGGCGGAGGCGTGTCCGGAGACCAGGACGCCCTCGTGCAGGCCCTCGAGCTTGACGTCGAGGTGCAGCGTGGTGCCCTCGCGCACGGCGATGACGCCGGCACCCATCGCGTCCGGCACCTCGATGTCGAGCGAGTGCTCGCGCATCTCGCCCGGCCGGTGCGCGAGGTCACGCACGCGCAGGGCGTAGGGGCTGTTCACGGGGGAAGACACGATCGACGAGTCTACCGCGATCTGGTGCGCACGTCGAGGAGGTCCGGAGCGCGGCGTGTCAGTGCCCGAGGTGCTCGGCCAGCGCGTCCGCGACGACCCTCGGCACGTACGGCGTGACGTCGCCGCCGAGCGTCGCGACCTGGCGGATGAGCGAGCTCGACACGTGCGCCCGCGACGCCTCGGGCAGCAGGAAGACCGTCTCGACGTCGGCCAGGTGCCGGTTCATGATCGCCATGGGCGTCTCGTACGCGACGTCCTCGCCGGAACGCACCCCCTTGACGAGCACGCCGGCCCCGACCTGACGGCAGTAGTCGACGAGCAACCCGGAGGTCCACTCCCCGACCCGCACCGTGTCCGGGACGCCGGTCTCGACGAGGGACTGCTCGATGAGCCGCACCCGGTCGGCGGCGGCGAACATCGCCGGCTGCTTGTCCGGGTTGTGCACGACGAGCACGTGGACCTCGTCGAACAGCCGCGCGGCGCGTCCGATGACGTCGAGGTGCCCGAGGGTCACGGGGTCGAAGGAGCCGGGGACGACGGCGATCTGGGCCATGTCCGTCACGCTACCGGCCGTCGGGGTCAGTTCTTCCCGAGGAACGCGGCGTCGGACTCGTCGAGCCGCCGCGCCAGGGCCTCACGCAGGGCGGGGTGGTCCTGCAGCTCGGGGTCGGGCTCGAGCACGCGCTCCGCCTCGCCCCGGGCGTCGACGATCAGGTCCGCGTGCTCGACGACCCGGAGCAGGTTCAGCGACGACCGGCCGCCGGACTGCCGTTCGCCGAGCACGTCGCCCTCGCGCCGGAGCTCCAGGTCGACGCGGGCGAGCTCGAAGCCGTCGTCGGACGCGGCCACCGCGTCGACGCGCTCGCGTGCGGTGGTCTCGGCCTCGGCCGTGGTCACGAGGAGGCACACGCCGGCGTACTGGCCCCGACCGATGCGTCCGCGGAGCTGGTGGAGCTGGGAGACGCCGAAGCGGTCGGCGTCGAGCACCGCCATCATCGACGCGTTCGGCACGTCGACGCCGACCTCGATGACGGTCGTCGCCACGAGCACGTCGACGGCGCCGGCCGCGAAGGACGTCATCACGCGGTCCTTCTCGTCCGCGGTCATCCGCCCGTGCAGCACCTCGATGCGTCGGCCCTGCAGGACCGGCATGGCGCGCATCCGCTTGGCCGTCGCGAGGACGGTGGCCGGTGCGCGCCTCGGGGTGTCGTCGTCGTCGGGTGCGGGGCCGGCGTCGTCCTCGGTGTGGGCGTCGTCGATGGCCGGGCACACCACGAAGGCCTGGCGCCCGTCGGCGAGCTCCTCGGCCATCCTGGTCCAGATCCGCCCCTCCCACCCGGGGTGCTCGGCCAGCCCGACGGCGAAGGTCTCGACCCCGGCTCGGCCCGACGGCAGCCCGGTGATGGTGGAGACGTCGAGGTCACCGAACACCGTCATCGCGACCGTACGCGGGATCGGTGTCGCGGTGAGGACGAGCACGTGTGGCGGGGTCGCGCCCTTGGTCCGCAGGGCCTCGCGCTGTTCGACGCCGAACCGGTGCTGCTCGTCGACGACGACCAGGCCGAGCTCGGCGAAGTCGACCCGGTCGCCGAGGAGCGCGTGCGTCCCGACGACGAGCCGCGAGCTGCCGGACGCCGCTGCGAGCAGGGCCCGGCGGCGTTCGTCGGTCGACTGCGACCCGGTGAGGATGACCGGTCGGAGCTCCGCGGCGAGGTCGGGGCCGAGGAACTTCACGATCGAGCGGAGGTGCTGGGCGGCGAGCACCTCGGTCGGGGCGATGAGGGCCGACTGCCCGCCGGACTCGGCGACCGTCAGCATCGCCCGGATCGCCACCAGCGTCTTGCCGGAGCCGACCTCGCCCTGCACCAGCCGGTGCATCGGCCAGTCCCCCGCCAGGTCGTGCGCGATCTCGGCACCGACGGCCTGCTGGTCGTCGGTCAGGGTGAACGGCAGCGAGGCGTCGAAGCGCTCGAGGATCCCGCCTGCGCTGGCGGTCCGCGAGGTCGCTGCGGTCGACCGGGCGGCGATGCGTCGCTGCACCAGGGCGGTCTGCAGCACGAACGCCTCGCGGTAGCGCAGGGCGTCCTGCGCCCGCTTGAAGTCGGCGACCTTCTCGGGACGGTGCAGCAGCTCGAGCGCGCGGCGGAACGGCACCAGACCGAGCCGCGTCCGTGCGGGTGCCGGGATCGGGTCGGGCAGGTCGGGCAGGGTGTCGAGGACGACCGCGATCGCCTTCGCGATCTGCCACGAGGTCAGCGACGCCGTCGCCGGGTAGATCGGGATCGGCTGCCGCGACCAGCGGATGGCCTCCTCGTCCTCGGGGTCGGCGGTCGCGCGCGGGTCGTCGCGGTCGAACAGCTCGTAGTCCGGGTGGGCGAGCTGCCTGGCGCCGCGGTAGTCGCTGACCTTGCCGGCGAAGATCCCGCGGGCCCCGGGGACGAGGTCCTTCGTCCGCCACCCCTGGTTGAAGAACGTCAGCGTGAGCAGGCCCTTCCCGTCGCCGATCTTCGCCTCGAGGATGGAACCGCGGCGCGCGCGCATGGTCCGCTCGCGCACGTCGATCACCTCGGCCACGATCGTCACCGACTCACCGATCGCGAGCGAGTCGAGCGCCGTCAGCGCCCCGCGCTCCGCGTACCGCCGGGGCGCGTGCTCGAGGAACTCCCCCACGGTGCGGTGTCCGAACGCCTTCTCGATCGCCGTCGCGGTCCGGCCGCCGAGGACACCGCTCAGCTTCGCGTCGAGGGGCGCGGGACCGAGGTCGGGCCGCACCGTCGGTGCCGCGGTGTCGGGGGTGTCGGAGGTGACCACGCGACCACGGTACCGGGCGGGTCCGACGTGCTGCGCGCCTCCCGGCCGACCTGTGGAGACCCGCGCACGCCGCTACGGTGGCAGCATGACGCGCATCATCGCCGGCGCCGCCGGGTCCACGACGCTCCGGGTGCCGAAGTCCGGCACGCGGCCGACGAGCGACCGCGTGCGCGAGGCCCTGTTCTCGTCGCTCGGCGCGCGCGGGCTCGTGGAGGGCACCTCGGTCGCGGACCTCTACGCGGGGACCGGCGCGCTCGGGCTCGAGGCGGCGTCGCGCGGCGCCGCGGAGGTCGTCCTCGTCGACCGGGCGTCCGCCGCCGCGCAGGCGTGCCGCGCGAACGCGAAGGCCGTGCAGCAGCGGGTGCCGGGCGTGCGCGTCGACGTGCAGCCGCAACCGGCGCTCGGGTACCTGCGCAGCACAGTCCGGACGTTCGACCTGGTGTTCATCGACCCGCCGTACGACGTGGCCGAGCAGGAGATCGCCGACGTGCTCGACTCGCTCGTGCCGCGGCTCACGCCGGGCGCGGTGGTCGTCGTCGAGCGGAGCAAGCGGTCGCCGGAGCCGACCTGGCCGGCCGGGCTCGAGCCGTTCAGCAAGCGCAGCTACGGCGAGACCGTGGCGTGGGAGGCCGTCGCCCCGGCCTGACGCGGGCGCGCGTGCCGGTGGACCGGCAGCGCGGCTGGGCAGCTCGAGCGACACGACCGCTGTCGCACGACGTCGGTATCGTCGTCGCCTCCGGAACGAGGGCGCCTGGACGCGTGTCGGCGACACATCCGCTGTCGTACGACAACGGATGTGTCGCGGACGGCGGACGGCGGACGACTGACAACGACGAGCGGCCGGGAGGCTCGGCGCAGCCCCGGCGGTCAGCCCGCGGCGCCGTCCCAGTCGGCGTACGGGTCCCACCCGGTCGTCGGGACCGGCTCACCACCGCGGACCAGGTCGGCGCCCCCGCGGGCGACGACCGCACCGAGGCGCCGGAAGCCACCGGGCAGCGCCACGTCCGACGGGAAGGTCGCGAGCAGGCCGTGGTCCTCGCCGCCGTGCAGCGCGAGGTCGTCGAGCCGGGGCTCCGGGTCGAGGTCGAGCGTCACCCCGCTGGCTCGGGCCAGTCGTCCGGCGTCGATCGCCAGGCCGTCGGACAGGTCGAGCATCGCGGTCGCCCCCGCCGTCGCCGCGTGCACCCCGTCGGCGATCGGCGGGACCGGGCGTCGCTGCCGGTCGACGGCCGAGTCGGCGTCCGCGCCACTCGCGACCACCGCTGCGCGCGAGGGCTCCCCGTCCGCGTCGACCCCGTCGCGGAACAGCCGGGCGAGTCCCCGGGCGGCGCGGCCGAGCTCTCCCGAGACCGCGAGGACGTCCCCGACCCGGGCTCCCGAACGCAGCACCGGCGCCCGTCCGCCGAGGTCGCCGAACGCCGTCACCGAGACCGTGAAGGTCGCCGAGGTCGACAGGTCCCCGCCGACCACGCCGCACCCCGGCGCGAGCGCGTCCACCGCCGCCCGCACCCCGTCGGCGAAGGACTCGAGCACCGCGACCGGGGTGTCCTGCGGCGCGGCCAGGGCGATCACGAGCCCGCTCGGCTCCGCGCCCATCGCTGCGACGTCGGACAGGTTCGTCGCGGCGGCCTTCCACCCGACGTCCTCCGGGGACGACCACGCCCACCGGAAGTCCGGCCCGTGCACCATCATGTCCGTCGTGACGACGAAGCGGCCGTCCGGCGCCGCGACCACGGCGCAGTCGTCACCCGGACCGAGCACCGGAGCACCCGCGGGCAGCCGGCGGACGATGCGGGCGAGGACGGCCAGCTCCCCCGCCTGTCCCACGGTCGGTCCGGTCCAGGGGTCGTCCATCTCGTCCACGTCCGCAACGGTAGCCTGGACCGCGATGGACACCCTGCGCCGACCCCTCCGCTGGACCGCGATCGCGGGCGTCGCCGTGGCACTCGCGGCCGGGCTGACCGGGTGCACGAACGCCGTGTCGATGGCCCCCGCGCCGTCGGCGGACACCGCTGCGTGCGCCGCCGTGCAGGTCCGCCTGCCCACGACC
>CAJYIG010000190.1 GCA_913774725.1 uncultured Curtobacterium sp.
GGCACCGAGGTGATCCCGGACCCGAGCCGTCGAACCGAGAACCAGAACACCCACGCCGAGGTCGGCCGACGGGTGCCCGAGTCCGCAGCGGACCCGGGTCGCCACGCAGCGACCGACCACGCGAGCACGACGCCGCAGACGAGCACGACGCCGCAGACGAGCACGACCCACCAGACGAGCACGACGCAGAAGGGGACCGAGCAGTGAGCACCGAGACGCAGACCCAGACCTGGAACGACCGGTTCGGGGCGTCGCTCATGCGATCCCTGACCCCGCCGAAGATCATGCTCGACCACGGCCAGGGCTGCCGCGTGTGGGACGTCGACGGCAACGAGTACCTCGACTTCCTGGCGGGCATCGCCGTGAACTCCCTCGGCCACGCCCACCCGGCGCTCGTCGAGGCCGTGGCCGACCAGGCCGCGAAGCTCGTGCA
This sequence comes from uncultured Curtobacterium sp., assembly GCA_913774725.1. Taxonomy (GTDB): domain Bacteria; phylum Actinomycetota; class Actinomycetes; order Actinomycetales; family Microbacteriaceae; genus Curtobacterium; species Curtobacterium subtropicum. The sequence goes on from CAJYIG010000190.1 coordinate 434, forward strand.
CGTGTCGAACTACTTCGCGACGCCGCCGCAGCTCGAGCTCGCCGAGCGCCTGAAGCGCATCACCGGGGCCGGCGACGCGGGTCGCGTGTACTTCGGCAACTCCGGCGCCGAGGCGAACGAGGCCGCGTTCAAGCTCGCGCGGCTGAACAAGGGTGCCGACGGTCGGAAGACCCGCATCCTCGCGCTCAAGCAGGGCTTCCACGGCCGCACGATGGGCGCGCTCGCACTCACCGGCAAGCCCGCGCTGCAGGAGGACTTCCTGCCGATGGTCCCCGGTGTCGAGCACGTCGACTCGACCGTCGAGGCACTCGAGTCGGCGATCGACGACACCGTCGCCGCGCTGATCCTCGAGCCGATCAAGGGCGAGGCCGGCGTGGTCGACCTGCCCGAGGGCTTCCTGCTCGCCGCGCGGCGCCTGACCGAGGAGCACGGTGCGCTGTTCATCCTCGACGAGATCCAGACCGGTGTCGGTCGGACCGGCAACTGGTTCACCTTCCAGGGCCACGGCTTCACCCCGGACGCCGTGACGATCGCGAAGGGCATCGCCGGCGGGTTCCCGATCGGCGCCCTCGTGACGTTCGGCTGGGCGTCCGAGTTGTTCTCGGCCGGTCAGCACGGCTCGACCTTCGGCGGCAACCCGCTCGGCACCCGCGTCGCGAACGCGGTGCTCGAGGAGATCGAACGCGCCGACCTGGTCGCCGGCGCGGTCACCAAGGGCGAGCGCATCCGTGCCGGCATCGCCGCCCTCGGTTCTCCGCTGGTGCACGAGGTCCGCGGCACGGGCCTGCTCGTCGGGGTCGGCCTGACCGCCCCCGTCGGCCCGGCCGTCAACGCCGCCGCCCTCGAGCGCGGCCTCATCATCAACGCCCCGAACGAGTCGAGCCTGCGCATCGCACCGCCGCTCGTCGTGACCGACGCCGAGATCGACGAGTTCGTGTCGATCCTCGGCCAGAGCCTCGCGGCCGTCGCCGCCGAGCAGGAGACCTCCGCATGACCCGCCACTTCCTCCGCGACGACGACCTGACCCAGGCCGAACAGTCCGCGATCCTCGACCTCGCCGCCCGGATGAAGGGCGACCGCTGGGGCGAGAAGCCGCTGGCCGGCCCGCAGACCGTCGCGGTGATCTTCGACAAGTCGTCGACCCGCACGCGGGTGTCCTTCCACGTCGGCATCTCCGACCTCGGCGGGAGCCCGCTCGTGATCACGACGGCGAACAGCCAGCTCGGCGGCAAGGAGACCCCCTCGGACACCGCCCGCGTGCTCGAGCGCATGGTGTCCGCGATCGTGTGGCGCACCTACGCCCAGTCCGGGCTCGAGGAGATGGCGGCGGGCACCCGCGTGCCGGTCGTCAACGCGCTGTCCGACGACTTCCACCCCTGCCAGCTCCTGGCGGACCTGCTCACCATCCGTGAGCACCGCGGCACGCTCGCCGGGCAGACCGTCGCCTTCGTCGGTGACGGCGCGTGCAACATGGCGCACTCGTACCTGCTCGCCGGCGCCACCGCGGGCATGCACGTCCGGGTCGCCGCTCCGGCTGCGTTCAGCCCCGACCCCCACGTCGTCGCCGACGCCGAGCGTCGTGCCGCCGAGACCGGTGGGTCCGTCCTGGTCGTGACCGACCCGGTCGCCGCCGTCGCCGGCGCCGACGTCGTGGTCACGGACACGTGGGTGTCGATGGGCAAGGAGGACGAGAAGCAGGCACGACTCGACACCTTCGCGGGGTACCGCGTCGACGACGAGCTGATGGGGCACGCCGCCGACGACGCCGTGTTCATGCACTGCCTGCCAGCGGACCGCGGGTTCGAGGTGACCGCCGAGGTCATCGACGGGCCGCGGAGCATCATCTGGGACGAGGCGGAGAACCGCCTGCACGCGCAGAAGGCCCTGCTCGCCTGGCTCCTCGCCACGAACGCGACGGGCGGCCCGGCCACCGCGACCGCCTCGGCCACCGCGAGCATCGCGACCGCGGCGACCAGCCCGACCGCCTGACCGCACTCGACAGGAGTCCCGTGACCGACCGCATCGTCGTCGCCTGCTCCGCCGGGGTGGACCCGGCGGCGGCCGTCGAGCACTTCGCCGTCCACCACGAGGTCCTGGCCCTCGTGGTGGACCTCGGCGGTCGCTCGCGCGAGGTCGACGCGGTGCGCGAGCGCGCTCGGGTCGCCGGCGCGGTGGACGCCCTGGTGGTCGACGCGAAGACGGAGTACGCCGACCGGTACGTCGTCGGCGCCGTGCAGGCGAACGCCGGCGGTCCCGGTCGGCCGCTGGTGCCGGCGCTGCGTCTGCCGATCATCGCCGACCACCTGACCCGGACGGCGCGGCAGCTCGGTGCCGTCGCGGTCGCGCACCTCACGTCCGCGCCGGACCAGATCGCCCTCACGACGACGGTCGCCGGGTACGACCCCGACCTCCGGGTCCTCCCGGTGCCGACCAGGGTCGTGCCGGTCGGCGGTACCGAGCACGACGTCTGGGGCCGCCTGGTCGCCGAACCCGATCCCGAGGACCCGTGGGTCGCGGTCGACGCGGCGGACTGGGCGCGGACCGCTGACCCGGCCGCGCAGCCGGACCCCGAACCCGACGAGGTCATCATGACCTTCGAGCACGGAGTCCCGGTCGCCCTCGACGGGCAGCGCTTCCCGGTCCTGCGCCTCCTGCGCGAGCTCGACGCCCTCGCTGGCCGCCACGGCATCGGTCGGCACGACCTCGTCGTCGACCTGCTCGACGGTCGCAAGGCCCGCCGCCTCGCGGAGACCCCGGCCGCGACGGCACTCGTCGCGGCGCACCGGGACCTCGAACGCATCACCCTCGAACGCGAGGTGCTGCGCGTCAAGGACGGCGTGGACCGCGAGTGGGCGGACCTGGTCGAGGGCGGTCGCTGGGCCAGCGGGCTCCGCCGTGCACTCGACGCCTTCATCGAGGACACGCAGCGGCACGTCTCCGGCGACGTGCGGCTCCGGCTGCACGGCGGGGTCGCCGCGGTCACCGGGCGTCGGTCGGAGCAGAGCCTGCTCGACTTCGAGCTCGCCGGGGTCGCGACCACCGCCGGTCCCGGGTTCGCCGACGTCCGGGCCCGGCCGACCCGGACCGCCACCCGCCGCGACCGCGCGAACTGACGGCCGACCGCCCCACGAACCCCGCCCCACGAACCCCGCACCACCGACCAGCACCCCTCCCAGGCAGGACGACATGACCGACGCGACGCAGCCCAGCAAGACCGACGCCACGAACACGGGCGCCCTCTGGGGTGGCCGATTCGCCGACGGCCCCAGCGCCGAACTCGCCGCGCTGTCCCGGTCGACCCAGTTCGACTGGCAGCTCGCGCCGTACGACATCGCCGGCTCGCGGGCCCACGCCCGGGCCCTGCAGGCCGCGGGGTACCTGACCGAGGACGAGCTGGAGCGCATGATCGCCGGCCTCGACCGCCTGGCCGACGCGCACGCGACGGGCGAGTTGCAGCCGGACGACTCCGACGAGGACGTCCACGGTGCCCTCGAGCGCCTGCTCATCGCCGACCTCGGACCGGAACTCGGCGGGAAGCTCCGGGCCGGCCGGAGCCGCAACGACCAGATCGCCACCCTCGGCCGCATGCACATGCTCGACCACGGTCGGCGGATCGGGCGTCTCGTCATCGACCTCGTCGACGCGATCTCCCAGCAGGCCAGCGAGCACCCCGCGGCGATCATGCCCGGTCGCACCCACCTGCAGCACGCCCAGCCGGTCCTCCTCGCCCACCACCTCCTCGCCCACGCCTGGCCGCTCGTCCGCGACCTCGAGCGGCTCCGCGACTGGGCCGACCGTGCGAGCGTCAGCCCCTACGGCGCCGGAGCCCTTGCGGGCAGCTCGCTCGGACTCGACCCGGCGGCGATCGCCCGCGAGCTCGGCTTCGCCCGCCCCGCGGACAACTCCATCGACGCCACGGCGGCCCGTGACGTCGTCGCGGAGTTCGCGTTCGTCCTCGCGCAGATCGGCATCGACGTCTCCCGTCTGGCCGAGGAGATCATCCTGTGGAACACGAAGGAGTTCGGCTTCGTCCGGCTCCACGACGCCTTCTCGACCGGGTCGAGCATCATGCCGCAGAAGAAGAACCCGGACATCGCGGAGCTCGCGCGCGGCAAGTCGGGTCGACTCGTCGGCAACCTCACGGGCCTCCTCACGACGCTCAAGGGCCTGCCGCTCGCGTACAACCGCGACCTGCAGGAGGACAAGGAGCCGGTCTTCGACTCGGTCGCCCAGCTCGAGGTGCTGCTCCCGGCCTTCACCGGCATGGTCGCGACGCTGACCTTCGACACCGAGCGGATGGCCGAGCTCGCACCGCAGGGCTTCTCGCTCGCGACCGACGTCGCCGAGTGGCTGGTCCGGCAGGGTGTGCCCTTCCGCGACGCCCACGAGGTCTCGGGCGCGCTGGTCCGGTACTGCGAGGAGCGCGGCCTCGAGCTCGACGAGCCCGGCGACGACGAGTACCGCGCCGTCTCCGAGCACCTCACGCCCGAGGTCCGCGGGGTCCTGACGATCGAGGGCAGCGTCGCGTCCCGCGCCGGTGTCGGCGGCACGGCGCCGGACCGCGTCGCGGAGCAGCTCGCCGCCCTGACCCGCCGCGTCCACGACCTGGCCGAGGGCGCACCCTTCACCCGATGACCGACGGGCTGCGCGCGCTCCTGGCCGAGCCCGCCCCGGTCTGCGCACCGGCTCTGCTCGGCGCGACGATCGCGGGGCGCGGCGTGACGCTGCGCATCACCGAGGTCGAGGCCTACTGGGGCCCGACCGACCCGGGCTCGCACGGCCACCGCGGCCCGACACCACGCAACCGGCACCTCTTCGGGCCGCCGGGAACGCTCTACGCGTACCGCTCGTACGGCATCCACACCTGCGTCAACGTGGTGAGCGGGCCGGAGGGCACCTCGTCCGGCTCGCTCCTGCGCGCTGCCGAGGTGGTCGACGGCATCGAGGTGGCCCGGGCACGCCGCGGCCCGTCCGTCACGGACGTCGCCCTGGCCCGGGGACCCGGCAACCTCGGACAGGCCCTCGGCGCCGTGCTCGGCGAGGACGACGGGACCTCGCTCCTCGACGGGTCCGGGCCGTTCCGGCTCACGCTCGCCCCCGGTCTGGAGGCGCGGCTCACCGCCGCCGACCCGGCCGACGTGGTCGCGGAGCTGCTCCGCGAGACGGTGGCCGGTCCCGTGGGCGCGGCTCGGGTCCGGCGGATCTCCGTCGGCCCGCGCACCGGCGTCGCCGGTGTCGCCGGTGGGGCGACGTTCCCCTGGCGCTCCTGGTGGACCGGTGACCCGACGGTCTCGGCGTACCGACGGCACCAGCGGGCGGTCGACTGACGGGGACGGGCCGCGCCTCCCGGCCGTCGTCACCGGCCCGCCGGTCGCTACGATGGTCCGGTGTCCAGCGCAACCGATCCCGATGTCCTGACACGCCAGCAGAACGACCCCACCTTCGCCTCGGTGTGGGACGAACTGCGCTGGCGCGGTCTGGTGCACGTCTCCACCGACGAGACGGCACTCCAGGAGGCCCTCGACGGCGGGACGGTCACGTACTACTGCGGGTTCGACCCGACCGCACCGTCGCTGCACTGCGGCAACCTGCTGCAGCTGCTCACGATGCGGCGGCTGCAGCTCGCCGGGCACAGGCCGCTCGCGCTCGTCGGCGGTTCCACCGGGCTCATCGGCGACCCGCGACCGACCGCGGAACGAACCCTGAACACCCCGGAGACCGTCGCCGAGTGGGTGAACCGGCTGCAGGCGCAGGTGTCCCGGTTCCTCAGCCCCGACGGCGAGAACGGCGTCCGGCTCGTCAACAACCTCGACTGGACGGCGCCGCTGTCCGCCATCGACTTCCTGCGTGACATCGGCAAGTACTTCCGCGTGAACACGATGCTGAAGAAGGACGCCGTCGCCGCGCGGTTGAACTCCGACGCGGGGATCAGCTACACGGAGTTCAGCTACCAGATCCTGCAGGGTCTGGACTACCGCGAGCTGTACCGGCAGTACGGCTGCACGCTGCAGACCGGTGGCTCCGACCAGTGGGGCAACCTGACCTCGGGCACGGAACTGATCCGGCGCACCGAGGGTGTCGCCGTGCACGCGCTCGGCACCCCGCTCATCACGAACTCGGACGGTACGAAGTTCGGCAAGAGCGAGGGCAACGCGATCTGGCTCGACGCCGAGATGACCTCGCCGTACGCCTTCTACCAGTTCTGGCTCAACCCGGCGGATGCCGACGTGGTCGCCCGGCTCCGGGAGTTCACCTTCCTCGACCGCGCGGAGATCGGGCGGCTCGAGCAGGCGGTGGCCGACGAGCCGTTCCGTCGCGAGGCCCAGCGCACCCTGGCGTCCGAGGTCACCTCGCTGGTGCACGGAGCGGCGGCGACCCAGGCGGCGATCGACGCCTCGGCGGCGCTGTTCGGGAACGGCGACCTGGCCGCGCTCGACGCGGCGACCCTGCGTGCCGCGGTCGCCGAGCTGCCCGGGACGGTGTCGCTCCCCGGCGACGCCGACGTCGCTCGCGCCCTCGTCGACACCGGCCTCGTGAAGTCGCTCGGCGAAGCGCGCCGTGCGGTCGACCAGGGCGGTGTGTACGTGAACAACGTCCGCGCCGACGACACGACCGCACAGCTCGCAGGCCTCGCGTTGCCCGGGGGAGTCGTCGTGCTCCGCCGCGGCAAGAAGACCCTCGCCGGCGTGACGCTCGGCTGACCCGCCCACCCCCGCTGCACCCGGTGCCCGGTCTCCCGACGGAGGCCGGGCACCGCTGCGTCCGCTGGGTGCCGGCGTGCAGTTGCAGAGTGCGACACGCCCGGACGACGGCCCGGTTGGCGCTCCCCGCCGTCGCTGCGTAGAGTTCTTACTCGTCACCCCAAAGGTGCGGCGGAGCGGCTGGAGCGAGAGCCCAGAGCCTGCCGGCCTCAAGCGGGACCATCCTCCACCGAAGTTCAGATCAGGCCTTGTGCTCGATCGCTTCGACGCTTAGGATGACTACTCCACCGGCCCTCTCCTACGGGATGAGCCACAGGACTCCGGTCCGACGAGTTGCCGGTGACACCAAGAACACCATGCCCCTCTGGCGGAGCTCCTTCTGGGAGTCGAGTGGGGGGTGCGTCTGGTCCTTGAGAACTCAACAGCGTGCACATTGTCAAT
>CAJYIG010000191.1 GCA_913774725.1 uncultured Curtobacterium sp.
ACGTCCGGGTCTTCCCGCTGTGGCCGGTCGTCCAGCCGAACCGGACGCTCATCCGGCGGGCCGCGCTCGACGACGTCGCGACCGTCGTCGACATCGCCGGGTCGTTCGGCCTCGACGTCAACGTCGACGCGCTGCAGGGGCACCTGTCGAGCTTCGACTTCGTGCCGTCGTGGCTCGACAGCTGGCACCGGCGGAACATGTTCACCGATCCGGAGGTGGTCGCGTCGACGGCGGCCTACGTCGAGGCGCTCGCAGCGGCGGTCGCCGACAAGCCCAACCTGCTCGGCATCTCGATCGGCAACGAGGTCAACCAGTTCGCGCACGCACCGCACCCCGCTCCGCACGACACCACGGCGGAGCAAGGGCACGCGTGGGCCGCAGCGATGGTCGCCGCCGCCCGGCGGGGCCTGTCCGGAGCGCGGGAAACGTCCGGCCGGGAGGCACGGCGCGGCTCCGCCCCGCTGGTCACCGTCGCGCAGTACGACGCGGCCTGGTACGACGACGCGCAGCCCTTCGGCCCGGAGCACGCGGCGGACCACGGGGACGCGACGGTGACGCACTCGTGGGTGTTCAACGGGTCCGCGGCGCTGCACGGCGCGCTCGGCGCCGGCTCGGTGCGGCACGGCGAGTACCTGCTCCAGCTCGCGGCGGCCTGGAACCGCGAGCCCGGGCGGCCGAACTGGCTGCAGGAGGTCGGCGCCCCGACGAACGTCGTCGACCCGGCCGACGCCGCGGCGTTCACCGAGCAGACGATCCGGCACGTCGCCGGGGCGCAGGACGTCCTCGGCGTGACCTGGTGGTGCTCGCACGACGTCGCCCGGTCGCTCGCCGACTTCCCGGAGCTCGAGTACGACCTCGGACTGTTCACGAACGACGGCCGGCTGAAGCCCGCGGGGGAGGCGTTCGCCGCCCTCGCCCGGTCCGGTCTGCCCGCACCCGCGGCACCGCCGTCCACCGCGGTCGTGCTGGACGACGTGCTGCCCGACGGCGCACCCCGGTACGGCGTCCGTGCCGACTGTGCCCCCGGTGGCCGGTTCGCCGCCGCGTGGCTCGCCTGCGCCGAGTCCTCGGCGGACGGCCGCGGACCCCAGGTCGTCCTGCGCTCCCGCCTGTCCGACACCGCGCACACCGTGGCCCGGGGCATCAGGAGCACCGTGGAGGTGCCCGACGACCTCGCCGGCACCGCGCTCTCGGTCGCGCACCCCGCGACCATGCCCTGACCCCGGCCCGACCCCGGCCGACCGCGCCCGCCCGACCACGCCCCGATCCGTCCACCTGGAAGGACCCCATGCACGACGACATCCCCCTCACCACCGGACGCGCCCGACGGGTCCTCGACGAGCGGATCCTGCCCGCGGTGCACGCGACCGCGGTGCCGCTCACGGCCGCCTGGCACGAGCTGCCCGGGGAGCCGGTCCAGCCCGCCGCCGGTCTGCAGCTCGACTTCACGCCGTACGAGGTGGGCACGCCGTGGGGAGCTGCCTGGGGCACGACGTGGTTCCGGCTGTCCGGCACGGTCCCGCAGGAGTACGCCGGGCAACGCGTGGAGGCGGTGATCGACCTCGGCTTCGACAAGAACATGCCCGGGTTCCAGTGCGAGGGGCTCGTGTACCTGGCCGACGGCACGCCGGTGAAGTCGATCAACCCGCGGAACCAGTGGGTGCTCGTCACGGAGCGGGCCGAGGGCGGCGAGACCGTCGAGCTGTTCGTCGAGGCCGCGTCGAACCCGGTGCTCCTCGACTACCACCCCTTCCTGCCGACGCAGGAGGGCGACGTGCAGACCTCGTCGTCGAAGCGGCTGTACACGAGCCGCCGCATGGACCTCGCGGTGTTCGCGTCCGAGGTGCACGAGCTGTCGCTCGACCTCGAGGTGCTCCTCGAACTGCAGGCGCAGCTCGCGGACGGCCCGCGGCGGATGCGGATCCTGCAGGCGCTCGACGACGCCCTCGACCGGCTCGACCTGCAGCACATCCCCGAGACGGCGGGGGACGCCCGCGCTGCGCTCGCCGACGTGCTCGCGGCGCCCGCCGACGCCTCCGCGCACACGATCTCGGCGATCGGCCACGCCCACATCGACTCCGCCTGGTTGTGGCCCGTCCGCGAGACGATCCGGAAGGTCGCCAGGACGACCTCGACGATGACCGAGCTCATCGACCAGACCGACGACTTCCTCTACGGCATGTCGAGCGCGCAGCAGTACGCATGGATCAAGGAGCACCGGCCCGAGGTGTACGCCCGGGTGCGTGCCGCGGTCGAGGCCGGTCGCTTCCTGCCGCTCGGCGGCATGTGGGTCGAGTCGGACACGGTGATGCCGACGGGCGAGAGCCTCGTGCGGCAGTTCTCGCAGGGGCAGCGCTTCTTCGAGCGGGAGTTCGGCATCCGGCCGAAGGGCGTCTGGCTGCCGGACAGCTTCGGCTACTCGCCGGCACTGCCGCAGCTCATGCGCCGCGCGGGCTTCGAGTGGTTCTTCACCCAGAAGATCTCGTGGAACCAGGTGAACAAGTTCCCGCACCACACCTTCCTCTGGGAGGGCATCGACGGGTCGCGGGTGTTCTCGCACTTCCCGTCGATGGACACGTACAACTCCCGGCTCTCCGGAGAAGAGGTGGCGAAGGCCTCCCGGCAGTTCCGGGAGAACCGCCTCGCCACCGGGTCGATCGCTCCGGTCGGCTGGGGCGACGGCGGTGGTGGCACCACGCGTGAGATGACCGGCACGGCCGCTCGGCTCGCGGACCTCGAAGGCAGCGCGAAGGTCCGGTGGGAGCACCCGGACGCGTTCTTCGACCGGGCGAAGTCGGAGCTGTCGAATCCGCCGGTCTGGGTGGGAGAGCTGTACCTCGAGCTGCACCGCGCCACGCTCACCAGCCAGCACCAGACGAAGCAGGGCAACCGCCGGTGCGAGCAGCTCCTCATCGAGGCCGAGCTGTGGGCCGCGACCGCCGCCGCCCGCACCGACTTCGCGTACCCGTACGACGAGCTCGACGCCCTCTGGCAGCAGGTCCTCCTGCAGCAGTTCCACGACATCCTCCCGGGCACCTCGATCGCCTGGGTGCACCGCGAGGCGGTCGCGAAGTACGCCGAGACGGCCGCGCGCCTCGAGGTGGTCATCGCGGACGCCCTGTCGGCACTGGCCGGACCGGGCGACGCGACGGTCGTCGTGAACCCGGCCCCGTTCCTCCAGGCCGGCGCACCGGCGCAGGGCGCGATCCTGGCGACCGACGTACCCGAGGCGACCCCGGTGACGCTGACCGGGCAGGACGGCGGGCACGTGCTGACGAACGGACTCGTCCGCGTCGTCGTCGACGCGCGCGGCCTCGTGACGAGCGCCGTCGACCTGG
>CAJYIG010000192.1 GCA_913774725.1 uncultured Curtobacterium sp.
CGTGATCGTGCACGTCGAGGCGAGCACCCTGGTCGAACCGTCCGGTGACTCCGCGGCGGTGGTCGTCGAGGCCGCCCTGCTCGACCTGCTCGGCACCGTCCCGACCGACCTGGTGCTCGGACGTGTCACAGGGGAGCACCCCGCACACGCCTGGCTCGTCGAGCACGGAGCCGACCCGGCGGCGCTGCAGGACCTGCTGGACGGGGCGGTCGCGATCGACCTGCTCGGCGTGAACTACTACCCGGACCTGTCGCCGCGACGCCTGGTGCTCGAGGACGACCGGGTGGTGCAGCACGCGCACGACCGGTGGACGGACGGGCTCGCGGACAGCCTCCGCCGGTTCGAGCGCCGGTACGGTCTCCCGATGCTCGTGACCGAGACCTCCATCGAGGGCGACGACGACGTCCGGTCGGCCTGGGTGCAGGACGCTGCCGAGACCGTGCAGGCCCTCGCCGCGGACGGGGTCGACGTCCGCGGGTTCACCTGGTGGCCGCTCTTCGACTTCGTGGACTGGTCGTACGCAGCCGGCGGACGGAACGTGGAGGAGTTCGAGCTCCCGCCGGACGTGGTCGCCGGGCGGGCTTCGAGTACGCGGAAAGCGCCGTACCTGCGGCGGATGGGTCTCGTGCACCTCGAGGAGCGCCACGACGGTGCGCTCGAGCGGATCCCGACCGCGGCCGCTGCGGTGTTCGCAGAGCGAGCGACTGCGTCGATGAGGACGCAGCGGCCACCGCTCCCCAGGACCTGACACCGCCCGCTCCGGGGGATAGGGGCGAGGGCCGAGGCAATCGGCGCAGCGCGGCGGCAAGCCGCTGCGTTACGCTCCCGCCATGCTCTGGGGGAGACGACGCACACGATCCGCCGCGCTCACGGCGACCACGTTGACCGCGCTCCTGCTGCCGACCGGCTGCTCGGCGCACCTCGATGCGGGGACCGCGGGCCTCGACCGTGCCGAGCGTGAGCTGTCCGCGGTCGACGGTGTGCACTCCGTCAGCGGAACAGCGACGAACAACCTGCCGTTCGCCGGACAGGCGTTCGTCATCGTGACCGCAGACGACGACCTGTCCGGCGCCGACCTGCGGCGGGTCACCCACGAGGTCGGACGGTGGCTCCACAACGAGTCTGGTCCCGGCACGACGTACCGCGGCTCGATGGAGGCCGACGGGTTCGGGTTCTCCCTGAAGGCACGGGCGTCCGAGAACGACGAGCTGCTCGCCGTCGTCGATCGGCTCCGCGGCGACGACCGCTGGCTCGGTGGCGACGTGGACGCCCCGTCCGCCTCCGGTACCGGTGGAGGCCGCATCGCGCTCACCGTCCGCGAGGCCGACGACCTGGTGTCCGGTTGGGATGCCGTCCGGAAGGCCGCCACGTCGTCTCGCTGGGACACGGCCTCGACGACGGCGTCCTGGTCGGCGGACCAGCCGGACGACCTCCCCTCGTACCAGACGCCGGACCTGCGGATCGCGAACGACGTCGCCGGGACTGACGACACCGTCGGCGACCCGACACCGGAGATCACCGCGTACGAGCGCGTGCGCGCCGCGCACGAGGTGACCCATGCCTCCGTCACGCCGGGCCGGCTCCTGATGCACCTGGCGGACCTCGGCGACGTCAGGGACGCGACCGCGATCGCGCAGCAGGCGGCACCGGACGCGCAGGTCATCGTGGACGGCGGCATCGTCACGAAGGACGAGCCCCAGGGTGACGACGACCTGCCCGACGCCGACGACTACGCCGAGGCGGACCGACTCGCGGCGGTCGCCGTCCGGCCGGGCGTCACCGCGGTGTCGCTCACGCCGACCCTGGTCGACGTGACGGTCGCCGACCCGGACGCGGTCCTCGCGACGGCGACGGCGCTCGCCGTCGCTGCTCCGGCCGACCCGGTGACGTCGATCCGGGTCGGACCGAAGGCCGACACCACGAACGGGGCCGACGGCGCTGACCGGGACGCTGCGGACGACACGAACCGGCTGTCGGTGGACGGTTCCCCGGCGATGCTCGGTGCCTCGATCCAGATCGGCACGGCGCTGCGGGCGTTCCTCCCGGCGTCGTCGGAGCAGTTCAGCACGAACCAGTCCGTCGCGGCGACGCTGTCCGACGCGGGCCAGGTCCCGGCGTTCGTCGCGGCCGTGCGACCGGTCCTGCCGGAGGGCAGCGGGCTGCACGTCCGTCTCGCCGACCGCGGCACCGGCGGCACCACGGATTTGACACTTCACGACGGGAAGCTGACGGCCGAGCCGCTCCGCGACGGGGAGGAGCGGGGAGCGGACCGCACCGACCTGGAGCGCGCGCTGCTGGACGCTTTGAACGGCTGATCGTCCGGCCCGGGCGCGGCCGCAACGGCGCGGCTGCAACCGGGCCGTCAGCCCTCTGCGGCCGGAACCGAACGGGTGGCGCGCACGACCTGGACGACCGCGACCACGACGACCGCCGCGGCGACGGCGCCGGCCACCCACGACCCGGTGAGCCCCAGCACGGGTCCGCTCGTGCACCGGCTCGACCCCGCGCCCGGTGCCGCGTCGGCACACGAGGTCACCTGCGTGACGGCGAGGAGCACCGCCGGCACCGCCGTGACGACAGCCAGCACGATCCACGCGATCGCTCGGTCCACAGCCCCTCCGTCCGCTCACGTGCTCCGGTGCGATCAGGCTCGCAGGCCGCGGATCGGCGGACCGTCTCGATACCGCAACGATGGCCGCCGTGCACGGACACTCGTGACCGGCCGCAGGTCCACCGGACGGGAGGCTCGTGGCGGGGCCGCTCCGCGCCTCCCATCCGCCAGGGCGTGCGTTCCCCGGATGGTCACGCACTGTCCAGGCGTTCTCCCGGTTCCGTGACCTACGGTTCCCGGAAGCGCGGATGCGTGAACTCTCCGGACCGGTCGAATGATCGCTCACCACAGAAGGTCGGTCCTCGATGACGACCACCCCGCTCGCCCCCGGTTTCACCCGGACCCGTCCCGGTCCGGGCAGCCGCAACGGCACGTCGACCTACTCCGCGCTGCTGGCGCAGGTGAAGGAGCACGGCCTGCTCCGCCGACGCACCGGCTTCTACTGGTCCCTGTTCGGCAGCCTGGTCGTGGGACTCGCACTGGCCTGGGTCGCGTTCGCGTTCCTCGGTGACTCGTGGTTCCAGTTGATCGTGGCCGGTGTGCTCGGCGTCATCTTCACCCAGTTCGCGTTCCTGTCGCACGAGGCCGCACACCGCCAGGTCTTCGCCTCGCAGAAGTGGAACGACCACGCCGGGCGGTGGCTCGGCACGTTCCTGGTCGGCCTGAGCTACTCGTGGTGGATGAACAAGCACACCCGCCACCACGGCAACCCGAACACCCTCGGGAAGGACCCGGACATCGCCCCCGACGGCATCCGGTTCCTGCCCGAGGACGCTGCGGCGGCGAAGGGCCCGCTGATGCGGACCTTCCTGCGCTTCCAGGGATGGCTGTTCTTCCCGCTGCTCACGCTCGAGGGCCTCAACCTGCACCGCTACGCCGTGACGTCGATCGTCACGGGCTCCGGCACGAAGGCCGACGTCCGGCACCGCTGGCTCGAGGGCGGCATGCTCCTCGCCCGCTTCGGCATCTACCTGACGGTGGTCTTCTGGTTCCTGCCGTTCGGGATGGCGTGCGCCTTCCTCGGCGTGCAGCTCGCCGTGTTCGGCGTGATGATGGGCGCGTCGTTCGCCCCGAACCACAAGGGCATGCCGACGATCGCGCACGACGCGAAGGTCGACTTCTTCTCGCGCCAGGTGCGGACCTCGCGCAACATCCGCGGCGGGTGGTGGGTGTCGTTCCTGATGGGCGGCCTCAACTACCAGGTCGAGCACCACCTGTTCCCCTCGATGCCGCGTCCGGCCCTGAAGCAGGCCCGTCTGCTGGTGCGGGACCACTGCGACACCCTCGACGTGCCGTACACCGAGACGACGCTGCTCCGCTCGTACGGCATCGTGGTGCGCTACCTGAACCGCGTGGGTCTCAGCGCCCGCGACCCCTTCCTCTGCCCGATGGTCGCGCAGCTCCGCATCCACTGACCCGACGAACAACGCACGACGCACGACGCACGACGCGATCCTGACGGACGGGAGGCGCGGCACCGGTCCGGTGCCGCGCCTCCCGTCCGTCGT
>CAJYIG010000193.1 GCA_913774725.1 uncultured Curtobacterium sp.
GCACCGGAGGTCTCCGGGCGCTCTGGGTCGCGTCCGCCGCGGTCCGGCACGGCGACCGGGTTGTGCGCCCGGAGACCTCCGGTGCACTGGTCGGGTTCGGCGTCTTCGGCGGGCTCTACCTGCTCTACACGGTGGCGTGGCTGCTCACCGCGTCGACGTCGTACGTCGCGAACGTCGACACCGTGCTGACCGTCTTCGTCGAGGTGCTGCGGTTCCTGTCGATCGTCGCGCCCGCGCTCTGGTTCACCGTGGTGCTCTGGGCCGGCCGCGGTCGACGGACCCGCACGCGCCTGCTCTGGATGCTGCTCGGCGCCGCCGTGCTCTTCCCCTGGCCGTTCCTCATGACCAGGAGCTTCGGGTGACCGCCACGACCCCGGCGGTCCGCCGGACCCCGTCCCCGCTCGTGGCCCGCATCGTCGTCTGGGTGGTCTTCGGCGCGCTCTTCGCGTACATGACCGTGCAGAGCGTCGGGAACCTCGTCACCGTCTCGCAGTCGGTGCGCGCCTTCAACACGTTCCTCGAGACGACCTCGGGCGGGTCGTCGCTGCAGCGCAGCACCCCGTGGGGCTGGCTCGTCCTCGACATCGCGATCGCGCCCGTGGCGTTCGTCGTGGCCCTCTGGGTGACGCGCCGCTCGCGGCTGGCGGTGACCATCGGCGTCTTCCTGGTCGCGTTCGCCGCGGCGGGTGCGCTCTGGCTGGACCTGCAGCTCTTCGTGCCGCGTCTGCTCGACTTCTGACGCGCGAGTGCCGGCGTCGTGACGCGCGACACAGCCGCCCGGCGGCCTGTCGTGGGCCGGCCGCCGGCCTGGAGGCGCGGTGCGGGCCGCCACCGCGCCTCCCGACCCTCACGGGGTCCCGGCGGGGTCCGACGGGGCGGTCGTAACCGGGTCCGCGCGTCGATACGATGGTGGGATACCGCCCGTCTCGTGTGAGGAACTGCAGCTGTGCCGAAGCCGGTCGTCCTGATCGCCGAAGAACTCTCGCCCGCCACCGTCGACGCCCTCGGGCCCGACTTCGAGATCCGGAACGTGGACGGTACCGACCGCGCCGCGCTCCTGTCCTCCCTCGCCGACGCGCACGCCGTGCTGGTGCGGTCCGCCACGAAGATCGACACCGAGGCCATCGCCGCCGCACCGCAGCTCAAGGTCGTCGCCCGCGCCGGCGTCGGCCTCGACAACGTCGACATCAAGGCGGCGACCACCGCCGGCGTGATGGTCGTCAACGCACCGACGTCGAACATCATCTCGGCCGCCGAGCTCACCGTCGGCCACATCCTGTCGCTCGCGCGGCACATCCCGGCGGCGCACGCGTCGCTGGCGGCCGGTGCCTGGAAGCGCTCCTCGTACACCGGTGTCGAGCTCTACGAGAAGACCGTCGGCATCATCGGCCTCGGTCGCATCGGTGCGCTCATCACCCAGCGTCTGCAGGCGTTCGGCGTCTCGGTCATCGCGTACGACCCGTACGTCACGACGGCCCGGGCGCAGCAGCTGGGCGTCGAGCTCGTCTCGCTCGAGGACCTCCTCCGCCGCGCGGACTTCACGACGATCCACATGCCCAAGACCCCGGAGACGGTGGGCATGATCTCCGACGAGCAGTTCGCGCTCATGAAGCCGAGCGCGTTCGTCGTGAACGTCGCCCGCGGCGGCCTGATCGACGAGGACGCCCTGCACCGCGCGCTCACGTCCGGCACGATCGCCGGCGCCGGTCTCGACGTGTTCGTGTCCGAGCCGCCGAAGGACTCGCCGCTCCTCGCGCTGCCGAACGTCGTCGTCACGCCGCACCTCGGGGCATCGACGGACGAGGCCCAGGAGAAGGCCGGCGTCTCCGTGGCCAAGTCGGTGCGCCTCGCCCTCGGTGGGGAGCTCGTGCCGGACGCGGTGAACGTCGCCGGCGGCGTCATCGACCCGTACGTCCGACCCGGGATCCCGCTCGTGGAGAAGCTCGGTCAGGTCTTCACCGGCCTGGCGACCTCGCCCGTGACGAGCATCGACGTCGAGGTGCACGGCGAACTCGCGCAGTACGACGTCAGCGTGCTGAAGCTCGCCGCGCTCAAGGGCGTCTTCACCGACGTCGTCAGCGACCAGGTCTCGTACGTCAACGCCCCGCTCATCGCCGAGCAGCGAGGGGTGAGCGTCCGGCTCATCACCGACGCCGACAGCCCCGAGTACCGCAACGTGCTCACGATCCGCGGCGCGCAGTCCGACGGTCCGGCGATCAGCGTCTCCGGCACGCTCACCGGTGCGAAGCAGGTCGAGAAGCTCGTCGAGATCAACGGCCACGACGTCGAGGTCGCCCTCGACGCCCACCACGTCGTCATGGTCTACACCGACCGTCCCGGCATCGTCGCGGTCTACGGCAAGGAGTTCGGCGACGCCGGCATCAACATCGCGGCGATGCAGATCTCGCGGCAGGAGGCCGGTGGCCAGGCGCTCAGCGTGCTGACGGTCGACTCGCCGGTGCCCGCGGAGATCCTCGAGCACGTGCGCTCCACCATCGACGCGACCTCGCTCCGCGAGATCGACATCACGCTCTAGGGACACCGGACATGGCACAGACGGTCAAGCTCGCGGTCGTCCGCGGCGACGGCATCGGGCCTGAGGTCGTCGACGAGGCCCTGAAGGTCCTGCACGCCGTGCTGCCCGACGACCTCGTCGTGCAGGAGACCGCGTTCTCGCTCGGTGCCACGCGGTACCTGGAGACGGGCGACATCCTGAGCGACGCGGACACGGCGGCCCTGGCCGAGCACGACGCGATCCTGCTCGGTGCCGTCGGTGGCGACCCGCGCGACCCGCGTCTGGCCGGGGGGATCATCGAGCGCGGCCTCCTGCTGAAGCTGCGCTTCGCCTTCGACCACTACGTCAACCTGCGACCCACGACCGTGTACTCCTCGGTCGCGAGTCCGCTCGCCGACCCGGGCGCGGTGGACTTCGTGGTCGTGCGCGAGGGCACCGAGGGGCCGTACGTCGGCAACGGCGGCGCGATCCGCGTCGGCACGCCCCACGAGATCGCCACCGAGGTGTCCCTCAACACGGCCCACGGGGTCGAGCGCGTCGTCCGCTACGCCTTCGACCTCGCGTCCCGCCGGCCGCGGAAGCACCTGACGCTCGTGCACAAGAGCAACGTGCTCGTGCACGCGGGCGCGCTCTGGCAGCGGACGGTCGCCGCGGTCGCCGAGGAGCACCCGGACGTGACGGTCGACTACCAGCACGTCGACGCGGTGACGATCCACATGGTCCGCGAGCCCGGCCGGTTCGACGTCATCGTCACCGACAACCTGTTCGGGGACATCATCACCGACCTGGCCGGCGCGATCAGCGGCGGCATCGGGCTGGCGGCCTCGGGGAACATCAACCCGGACGGCACCTTCCCCAGCATGTTCGAGCCGGTGCACGGTTCCGCGCCGGACATCGCAGGCCAGCAGGTCGCCGACCCGACCGCCGCCGTCCTGTCCGTCGCCCTGCTGCTCGACCACCTCGGTCGGGCGGACCTGGCGTCGGCCGTGACGCAGGCGGTCGAGGCCGACCTCGCGAGCCGGGGCACCACGCCGCGCAGCACGGCCGAGGTCGGCGACGCCATCGCCGCCGCGGTCGCAGCACGCACCACCACCGCCTGACAGGAGTCACCCCCGATGAGCCACGACAGCGCGAGCACCGACAGCGCGAGCACCGACACCGCCACCACCGACGGCGACTTCGCCCTCGAGTTCGCGAGCACGCCGTCGCCCGAACGCCGAGCTGCAGCCGAGCGCGAGGAGATCCTTGCCGACCCGGGCTTCGGCAAGCACTTCACCGACCACATGGCCACCGTCGAGTGGTCGCTCGACGGCGGCTGGCACAGCGCCGCGATCCACCCGTACGGGCCGCTGACCCTCGACCCCAGCGCCAGCGTGTTCCACTACGCGCAGGAGATCTTCGAGGGCATGAAGGCCTACCGCCACGCGGACGGGTCGGTGTGGTCGTTCCGCCCGGACGCCAACGGCCGTCGTTTCCAGCGCTCGGCCCGTCGGCTCGCGCTCCCGGAGCTGCCGGTCGAGGTCTTCGTCGAGTCGGTCCGGCAGCTCGTCCGCGCCGACGTCGACTGGGTGCCCTCGGCGCCGGAGACCAGCCTGTACCTGCGGCCCTTCATGATCGCGACGGAGTCGTTCCTCGGTGTCCGGGCCGCGCAGGAGGTCGCGTACCACTGCATCGCGAGCCCGGCCGGGGCCTACTTCACGTCCGGACCGAAGCCGGTGAGCATCTGGCTGTCGACGAAGTACGCGCGTGCCGCCCGCGGCGGGACGGGTGCGGCGAAGACCGGCGGCAACTACGCGGCGTCGCTGCTCCCGCAGCAGGAAGCGTACGAGCAGGGCTGCCAGCAGGTGATGTTCCTCGACTCCGAGGAGGGCAGGTACCTCGAGGAGCTCGGCGGCATGAACGTCGTGCTCGTCAAGGCGGACGGCACCCTCGTCACCCCGGACTCGGAGTCGATCCTCGAGGGCATCACGCGCGACTCGATCCTGCAGCTCGCCGAGGACCGCGGGCTCCGGGTGGAGCGACGTCGGGTCACCCTCGACGAGTGGCGCGACGGTGTCGCCGACGGTTCGATCACCGAGGCGTTCGCCTGCGGGACCGCCGCCGTGGTCACGCCGATCGCGGAACTCCGCGGCGAGGGCTTCACGATCGGCTCGCCGACCGTCGGTGCCGGCGAACTGACGATGTCGCTCCGTCAGGAGCTGACCGACATCCAGTACGGCCGTCGTCCCGACCCGCACGGGTGGATGACGCGCCTGACGGACCCGGCCTGAGCCGCGGATCGGTAGGGTGGAACGGTGAAGATCGCACGGTTCAGCAGCACGGGTGAAGACCCGCGGTACGGCATCCTCGACGAGCGCGACCTGGTCGTCCTCGCGGGGGACCCGATGTACCAGGGGTTCGAGACGACGGGGGAGCGGGTGCCGCTCGCCGACGCCAAGCTCCTCGCACCGGTGATCCCGCGCTCGAAGGTGATCGGCGTCGGGCTGAACTACGCCGAGCACGCATCGGAGATGGACGAGCGGTCCGGTGACGACCCCGTGGTCTTCCTCAAGCCGAACACCGCGGTCATCGGGCCGGACGACCCGATCCGGCTGCCGGCCGAGGTCGGTCGTGTCGACCACGAGGGCGAACTCGCCATCGTGATCGGGTCGCTCGCGAAGAACGTGCGGCGCGAGGACTTCGCCAGCGTCGTGCTCGGCTACACGATCGCCAACGACGTGACGGCTCGGGACCTGCAGGCCCGCGACGGCCAGTGGACCCGCGCGAAGGGCTTCGACACGTTCTGCCCGCTCGGTCCCGTCATCGAGACCGAGATCGACCCGTCGGACATCCGGCTCGAGAC
>CAJYIG010000194.1 GCA_913774725.1 uncultured Curtobacterium sp.
CACCCTTGAGGATCTCGAGGGAGAGGTCGTCGAGCGCGGGACTCGGGTTGCCCGAGTAGACCTTGGTGACCTGGTCGAATTTGATCATGACCGGATCAGGGTAGGTCGGCCCGGCCGGAAGTCAACCGAGGCGCGCGGCTCGACTCCGCCGCGAGGACGCTCAGGAATCGTCGCCCTGCTTGCGCCAGCGGATCCCCGCGTTGATGAAGCCGTCCAGGTCCCCGTCGAACACCGAGGACGGGTTGTTGACCTCGTGCTCGCTGCGGAGGTCCTTGACCATCTGGTACGGCGCGAGGACGTACGAGCGGATCTGGTCACCCCAGCTCGCCGTGATGTTGCCGGCGAGCTCCTTCTTCTTCGCGTTCTCCTCCTCCTTCTTCAGGAGCAGCAGGCGCGACTGCAGCACCCGCATGGCGGCGGCGCGGTTCTGGATCTGCGACTTCTCGTTCTGCATCGACACCACGGTGCCGGTCGGCAGGTGGGTCAGGCGGACGGCGGAGTCGGTCGTGTTGACGGACTGCCCGCCGGGCCCCGACGAGCGGAACACGTCGACCCGGATGTCGTTCTCGGGGATGTCGATGGCCTCGGTCTCCGGCATCAGCGGGATGACCTCGACCGCGGCGAAGGAGGTCTGCCGCTTGCCCGCGGCACCGAACGGCGACATGCGCACGAGGCGGTGCGTGCCGGCCTCGACCGAGAGCGTGCCGAAGGCGTAGGGCGCGTCGACCTCGAAGGTCGCCGACTTGATGCCGGCTTCTTCGGCGTAGGACGTGTCCATGACCGTGGTCTTGTAGCCGTGCTGCTCGGAGTAGCGCAGGTACATGCGGAGGAGCATCTCGGCGAAGTCCGCGGCGTCGACACCGCCCGCACCGGCACGGATCGTGATCACCGCGGGACGCTCGTCGTACTCGCCGTCGAGGAGCGTCTGCACCTCGAGGTCGCTCATGGTCTTCTGGATCGCCTTGAGCTCGTCCTGCGCCTCGGCCGCGGAATCGGCGTCGTCGGCCTCGTTCGCCATCTCGACGAGCACCTCGAGGTCGTCGATCCGCCGCTCGGTGTCGGTGATCTTCCGCAGTTCGGCCTGCTTGTGGGAGAGGGCACTCGTCACCTGCTGCGCGTGCTCGACGTCGTCCCACAGGTCCTGCGCGCCCGCCTGCTCGCTCAGTTCGGCGATCTCGCGCTCCAGCCGGTCGACGTCGACGACCGAGCGGATGTTGCCGAAGGTCTCGCGGAGGGCGGACAGCTGCTCGGTGAAGTCAAGTTCGACCATGGTCACCGATCCTAGCGGCGCACGTCGTGCGCAGCCGACCGACGGACGGCCTGGAGGCCCGGTGCGGGTCCGCCCCGTCGGTCACCCGGCAGCGCGGTCGCTCCGACGCTGGGTCACCGCCCGAGCGACGGCGCGCGGGACGCCATGCCCGCTCGGCTCGCACGAGCGACCGCGTCGGGCAGCGCCGCGAGGAAGGCGTCGACGTCGGCGTCGGTCGAGGTGTGCCCGAGTGTGATGCGGAGCGCACCGCGGGCCTCGTCCTCGGTCAGGCCCATGCCGAGGAGCACGTGCGAGGCCTCGGGGACGCCGGCCTGGCACGCCGACCCGGTCGACACCGCGACCCCGGCCGCGTCGAGCAGGAACAGCAGCGAGTCCCCCTCGCACCCGGGGAAGGTGAAGTGGGCGTTGCCGGGCAGCCGGTCGACCGGGTCGCCCATGAGCACGGCGGACGGCACCGCCTCGAGCACGCCGGCGACGAGTCGGTCGCGCAACCCCGAGGCGTCGTGGAGACCGGCCGCCGCGGCCACGCCGAAGGCCGCTGCGGCCGGGGCGTCCTGCGTGCCGCTGCGGACCTGCCGCTGCTGACCCCCGCCGTGGATGAGCGGCTCGACGGTCGCACGGCGGCCGAGCACCAGTGCGCCGATGCCGACCGGTCCGCCGATCTTGTGCGCCGACACGCTGAGCGCGTCGAGGCCGGAGGCCGAGAACGACACCGGCACCTGCCCGTAGGCCGCGACCGCGTCACTGTGCACGGGCACGCCGGCGGCGTGCGCGGCCGCGACGATCCGCGTGACGGGCTGCAGGGTGCCGACCTCGTTGTTCGCCCAGAGGAACGTGACCAGCGCGACGTCCGAGGCATCGGCGAGCCGCGCCTCCAGACCGACCAGGTCGACGCGACCGTGTGCGTCCAGCGGGACCACGTCGACGACGGCGCCCTCGTGGCGCTCGAGCCACTCCACGGCGTCGACGGTGGCGTGGTGCTCGCCGGCGGGCAGGACGATCCGCGGCCGGGGACGGTCCTGCTGCCGGGCCCAGAACAGGCCCTTGATCGCGAGGTTGATGCTCTCGGTGCCACCGGAGGTGAACACGACCTCGACCGGTTCGGCGTCGAGCGACCGGGCGACGGCTGCGCGGCCGTCCTCGAGCAGCATCTTCGCGCGCTGCCCGGCGCTGTGGATGGACGACGGGTTGCCCACCGTGGCGAGCGCTTCGGTGAACGCGGCGAGCGCCGCGGGCAGGATGGGCGTCGTCGCCGCGTGGTCGAGGTAGACCGGCATGGAGCACGCTCCTTCCGTGTGCGTTCACAGGATACCCGCGGCCCCTCGTACCCTGGTCGACATGCACCGCACCGCGATCGACGACACCCCCGGCTTCCGCCTCGGTGACGGCGCACCCCGGTTCTCGGTGCGCTCCGCCTCGGCGACGGCGGTGACCCTCGTGGTCGTCGACGGTGCCGGCGAGGAGACCCGGCACGTCCTGGCCCGGGTCGACGGCACGGACCGGTGGGCCGCGGAGACACCGGGCGTGGGTCCCGGCGACCGCTACCACCTGCTCGTCGACGGCCCGCAGGGCCCGCGCCACGAGTTCGACCCCGAGCGGCCGCTGCTCGACCCGTACGCGCGCGGCATCGTCCCGTGGAGCGCGGCGGGTGACAGCGGTGTCGTCGAGGGCGGCCCGCGGTGGACGGGCGTGGTGGTGGACGACGCGTTCGACTGGGGCGGCGTGCCGAAGCCGGACGTGGCCCTGGACCGGGCCGTCGTGTACGAGGCGAACGTCCGCACGCTGACCGCGGCGAACCCGGACGTCCCCGAGCACCTCCGAGGGACGTACGCCGGGGTGGCGCACCCCAGCACGATCGCGCACCTGCGGCGCATCGGGGTGACCACGGTCGAGTTGCTCCCCGTGCACGCCTTCGACACCGAGGCCTGGCTCCGCGACGCCGGACGGGAGAACGCGTGGGGCTACAACACCCTCGGGTTCTTCGCCCCGCACGCCGCGTACGCCTCGGCCGAGGCCCGCACCGCCGGCGCGTCCGCGGTGCTCCGCGAGTTCAAGGGCATGGTCCGGCTGCTGCACGAGGCCGGCATCCAGGTGCTCCTCGACGTGGTCTACAACCACACCGCCGAGGAGGGCCTCGGCGGGCCGACCAGCTCGCTCCGCGGGATCGACGGGGCGGACCGCTACCGCTGGACCGCCGACGACACCGCCTACTACGACACCACGGGCTGCGGGAACACCCTCGACACGTCGGTGGAGGCGACCGCCGACCTGGTCGTCGACAGCCTGCGCTACTGGGCACGCGAGGTGCAGGTCGACGGCTTCCGCTTCGACCTGATGGCGGCACTCGCCCGCGACGAGCACCACGTGTTCGACCCGGAGCACCCGCTGCTCGAGCGCATCCGACGGCACCCGGACCTGCAGGACGTCCTGATCGTCGCCGAGCCGTGGGACGTCGGGCCGGACGGGTGGCGGACGGGCGCCTTCGGCGTCGGGACGAGCGAGTGGAACGACGGGTTCCGGAACACCGTCCGGCAGTTCTGGCTCACCGACATCGCCGAGGAGCGCCGGAACGGCACCCCGACGACCGGGATCGGGGCACTCGCCGGGGCGTTGACCGGCTCCCGGCACCTGTTCGACGCGTCGCGGGGGCCGCTCGCCGGCGTGAACTTCGTCACGGCCCACGACGGGTTCACGTTGCTCGACCTGGTGTCGTACGACCGCAAGCACAACCTGGCGAACGGCGAGGACGACCGCGACGGCTCGAACGACAACCGGTCCTTCAACCACGGGATCGAGGGCGACACCGCGGACCGTGGCGTCCGGGCAGCACGGGGCCGGTCCATGCGGAACCTCGTCGGCACCCTGATGCTCTCCGCCGGCGTGCCGATGCTCACCGCGGGCGACGAGCGCAGTCGGACGCAGCACGGCAACAACAACGCCTACGTCGTGTCCGACGACCTGACCCCCGTCGACTGGACCGACGACGAGGACGCCGAGGCCATGACCGAGGCCGTCGCGGCGCTCGCACGGCTCCGTGCGGCGCACCCGGCGCTCCGACCGACCCGCTTCGGGGTGGAGGGACGTGAGACACCGGGTGCCTCGCGGATGGCCTGGTACGGGCCGGACGGGCAGGCGATGACGTCCGAGGGGTGGGACCAGCCGATCCACCGGGTCGTGCAGTACTTCGTCGAGTCGACGCCGGAGCACGAACCGTTCGACCGGGTGCTCGTCGTCGTGCACGGCAGCGGGCGGACGCGGGACCTGACGCTGCCCGCACGCCAGGACGTGCTCGGCTACCGGCTGGCGTGGTCGAGCGAGAAGCACCGGGACCACGAGCGGCTCCGCCCGGGTGGTCAGGTCTTCACGGCGTACGGCCCGGGCATCCACGTGTTCGAGGTGGCGTAGGGCGCGGCCCTCCCGCTCGCTCGGTGCTGGCGGCCTGCCGCTGGCGCCTCCGCTGGTCGGACTCCTCCTGCACAGGCCGCCGGACGCGCCCGACACTGCACTGGGAACGCGTTCCGGGGAACGTGGACGCTCCGGCCGGGTAGCGTCGCCTCCGTGGCCACCGCAGATCGACCCCGCCGACCGAAGATCGGACGCATCCCGATCACCCAGCTCGCGCCGACGACCCCGAACGGGTTCCCGGGCAAGGCGTTCGACGGCGAGGTGATCACGTTCGGCGCGACCGTCTTCCGCGAGGGCCACGGCATCATCGGCGCCGACCTCGTGCTCGAACGCCCCGACGGCGGCACGCGCACGGTCCCGATGCTGCTCGGCGCCCCCGGGACCGACCGGTACGAGGCGACCGTGCAGGTCGACCACGTCGGCGTGTGGACGTGGCACGTCGAGTCGTTCTCCGACGACTGGGCGACGTGGCTGCACGCCGCCCGGCTGAAGATCGCCGCCGGCGTCGACACCGAGGCGACGCTCCTCGACGGCGCCGCCCTGCTCGACCGACTCGCGGCCGAGACGGACTCGAGCGCCGCCGTCCGCGCCGCCGAGCAGCTGCGTGACACCGACCTCGAGCCGACGGAGCGCCTGGCAGCCGTCGACGACCCGCGCATCACGGGCGAGGTCGAGGACTCCCCCCTGACCTCGCTCCGGACGCACTCCCCCACGCAGCTCCTCGACGTCGAGCGGCAGCGCGCGGGTGTCGGCGCCTGGTACGAGTTCTTCCCCCGCAGCGAAGGGGCGAAGAAGAACCCCGACGGCTCGTGGAGGAGCGGCGACTTCCGCACCGCCGCCCGACGCCTGCCGGCCGTGGCACGCATGGGCTTCGACGTGGTCTACCTCCCCCCGATCCACCCGATCGGCACCACCGCCCGCAAGGGACCGAACAACACCCTGACCCCCGGCCCGCACGACCCGGGCAGCCCGTGGGCGATCGGCGCTCCCGAGGGCGGGCACGACGCGATCCACCCCGACCTCGGCACCGAGGACGACTTCCGCGACTTCGTCGAGACGGCGAAGAACAGCGGGATGGAGGTCGCCCTCGACTTCGCGCTCCAGTGCTCCCCCGACCACCCCTGGGTCGAGCAGCACCCGGAGTGGTTCACGGTCCGCGCGGACGGGTCGATCGCCACGGCCGAGAACCCGCCGAAGCGGTACCAGGACATCTACCCGATCCAGTTCGACAGCGATCCGGAGGGCATCGTCGCCGAGGTCCTGCGGGTCCTCGAGCACTGGATCGCGTTCGGCATCCGCATCTTCCGCGTCGACAACCCGCACACCAAGCCGCTCTGGTTCTGGGAGCGCGTCATCCGCGAGGTCCGCGACCAGCACCCGGACACCGTGTTCCTCGCCGAGGCGTTCACCCGTCCGGCGATGATGCGTGCACTGGCCGAGGCCGGGTTCCAGCAGTCCTACACGTACTTCACGTGGCGGAACACGAAGGAGGAGATCGAGGAGTACTTCTCGGAGCTCAGCCACGAGACGAGCGCCTACCTGCGTCCGAACCTCTTCGTCAACACGCCGGACATCCTGACCGAGTACCTGCAGTTCGGTGGCCGCGCCGGCTACAAGGTGCGCGCCGCGCTCGCCGCGACCGGGGCGCCGACCTGGGGCATGTACGCCGGCTACGAGCTCTTCGAGGACGTCGCCCGTCCAGGCTCCGAGGAGAACATCGACAACGAGAAGTACGAGTACAAGCCGCGCGACTTCGCCCTGGCCGAGGCCGAGGGCGCGAGCCTCGCCCCGTACGTCACGATGCTCAACCGCTTCCGACAGGCGCACCCCGCGCTGCGGCAGCTCCGGAACCTGCACGTGCACGACGCCGAGGACCCGGCGATCGTCGTCTACTCGAAGCACCTG
>CAJYIG010000195.1 GCA_913774725.1 uncultured Curtobacterium sp.
CGCGCCGGGTCGGACGGGTCGCCCCCGACCGACCGCCGGAGCGGCCAAACTCGTCGGTACGAGCAGGCCCGTCGGGACGAGCAGGCCCGTCGGGCCGAGCAGGCCCGTCGGGCCCGGTCGCCCCCTCGGGCCCGGGCGACAGGAGTACGGCCGCCGTCTGCATGCCCTCATATTCGAACATGTGTTCGATGATGTCAACCGGGTCCGACATCCGGTGGACAACCGGATCGAACACGCGTTCGACACGCCCGGCGGCTCACACGACGACCGGGAACCCGCCCCGTCCCGGGTCACCAGCCGGCGGTGACCCCCAGCGCCCCGAACACCGACCGCGTCTTCGTCTCGACCTCGTCCGCCTCGTCCGACGCGACCGAGGACCACGTCACCGCGCCACCGGCCCCGAACGTCCGCGAGCGTTCCACCCCTCGGTCGTCCAGCACCGTCACCAGTGTGCGGATGGCCACCGACAGGTCGACCGAACCGTCCGCCGAGAAGTACCCGACGACCCCCGAGTACACGCCACGGGGCGCCCCCTCGAGCCGGTCGGCGATCGCCATCGCGCTGATCTTCGGCGCCCCGGTCATCGACCCCGGCGGGAACGCCGCGCGCACGACCGCCGCTCGGGACGCCCCGGCCGGCAGCACGGCGGACACCGTCGACACGAGCTGGTGCACGGTCGCGTAGGTCTCGACGTCGCAGAGCCGCTCGACGTGCACCGACCCGGGCACCGCCGTGCGCAGCAGGTCGTTCCGCAGCAGGTCGACGATCATGACGTTCTCCGCGCGGTCCTTCGTGCTCGCCGCGAGCGCCGACCGGGCGACGGCGTCCCGTGCCGGGTCCGCGTCGCGCGGCCGCGTGCCCTTGATCGGCTCCGCGACCACCGTGCCGTCGGCGTCCACCCGCAGGAACCGCTCCGGCGACCGACTGGCGATCCGCAGCGGGCCGAGCCGCAGCCAGGCGCCGAACGGGACGGGGTCCGCACGGCGCAGGCGCAGGTACTCGACCAGGTGCGGGTCGGTGGCGGGCGCGAGCAGGGCCTCCCGTCCGGATGCGCCGACCGCGAAGGCGGTCGTGAGGCACACCTGGAACGCGTTCCCGTCTCGGATCTCGGCGCGGCACGCCTCGACCGCGCCCTCGTACGCGGTGCGGGACACGCGACCGACGGCGACGGCCGGGAGGCCCGTGGCACCGTCCGGCACGTCGACCGGCGGCCCTCCCGTGTGCGGCCCGTCGAGCCACGCGCGGTTCGCGGCACTGGCCGCCGGTTCGTCGTCGGTCACCAGGGTGAGCGCCCAGGCGCGGCCGTCGGCGTGCACCAGGACCGCGCGGTCCGCGAAGCGCAGGTCCGCGTCCGCGTGCGCAGCGGTACGGTCCGGACCGCCGGACTCCCGGCCGAGCTCGTGGCCGAGGAACCCGACCCAGCCGAGCGCGAACCCGCAGCCCGGCACCGGGGTGTCGAGCGCCGGTGTCCGCGAGAGCAGGTCGTCGAGCACGGCGAACGCCGGGCGGTCCTCGGAGCGCGACGTCCCGAACCACCGCCGGGCCGCGGGCGGGACCTCGAGCTCCGCGCGTCGGTCCTCGTGCCGGAACCGGGTCGCGAACGGTCCGTCCGTGTGCGCGAGGAGCGACCACCGGGCGCGTCCGCGAGCAGCCTCCGGCGCGCCCTCGGGCAGCCCGGAGTCGAGCCAGACGACGTCGGACCCGGTGGCCGCCGCCAGCGCGCCGAGGTCGGGCGTGACGTCGAGCCGTCGCGTGAGGACCCGCGCTCGGGTCAGACCGCGGCGATCGTCCACGAGGCGGCGTGCGCGGCACCGGGGGCGAGCACGACGAGGCCGGCCTCCTCGCCCGCGTTGAAGGCGTCCGGTGCACAGGTCATCGGCTCGACCGCGAGGCCGACACGGTGGTACTCCGGCACGACGTGGTCGGCGGTGTGCACCTGCGCCCAGCCGCACTCCGGCCCGAAGGACACCCGCACGCCGTGGCCGTCCGCCGCGGTGAGCTCGATCGTGGCCAGTCCCTCGGCGTCGCGGTCGAACCCGGTGAACGCGTGGTCGATGAACCGGTCGCCGATCGGGGTCGCCGTTCGCAGGTCGAACTCGTCGTGCACGGGGGCCAGGCCGGTCGGCACGAGGCGGTCCTCGGTGACCTCGAGCACCTCGGCTGCGGGCAGGGTCAGCGTCCAGTCGTCGACACGGCCCTCGCCGGCGACGAGGTACGGGTGCGGACCGGTCCCCCACGGTGCGGCATCCGCACCCGTGTTCGTCCCGGTGACGGTCGTGTGCAGACCGTCGGCGTCCACGCGGTACTCGACGAGCACCTCGACGCGGTACGGGTACCCCTCCTGCGCGGGCACCGTCGTGGCGAGCACCGCACGGTCGGGCTCGTGGGCGACGACCCGGAAGTCCGTCCAGGCGACGAGACCGTGCAGTGCGTGGTGCCGCTTCGGCTCGGTCAGCGCGAGCTCGTGGTCCTGCCCGCCGAACGCGTACCGGCCGTCGACGACCCGGTTCGGCCAGGGCGCCAGCACGGCCCCGCGGAAGGCCGGACGGACCTCGTCGGCGGAGAACGGGACGACCAGGCCGCGTCCCCCGGCGCGGAGGGTCCGGAGCGATGCCCCGACCGAGGCGACCTCGGCGGTGTACCCGCCTGCGGTGATCGTCAGGGCGGATCCGGACAGCGGGGCTCCGGCCAGGGGCGCGTCGTTGCTCAGGCGCAACAGCGTAGTGGGACGGGGAAGCCCGGACGGCCCCGGTCCCGGATGGGTCGCGCCGCCTGACAGGGTCGGACCCGTCGGGGCCGGACCTGTCAGGCCCGGACCTGCGGAACGACGAAGCACCTGCGGAACGACGAAGCCCCGCCGGATGTCCGGCGGGGCTTCGTCTATTGGGTGGATCTGAGGGGACTCGAACCCCTGACCCCCTGCATGCCATGCAGGTGCGCTACCAGCTGCGCCACGGGCCCTCAGTGTCTTCCTCGCGGAAGCCTCGTCAAGGTTACTACATCGTGAAGGGTTCCCCTGA
>CAJYIG010000196.1 GCA_913774725.1 uncultured Curtobacterium sp.
TGCTCCTGATGTTCTTCATCGCGCTGTTCGTGGCACGGTGGCTCGGCCAGTTCGAGAAGCTCCGCATCGGCTGGGCTGACCCGCGGCCGATCCGCCCGGTCGACTGGACGCCGCGGTGGCAGCAGAACTGGTGGACGCGCACCGGGTCCGCGGTGGCCAATCCGCACTACTGGCTGTACCTGCTGCACGCGGCGGTCGTGTACCCGCTCGCGTCCCTGGTGACCGTGGGCGCCGGCGTCGTGCTCCTCGCCGGGTTCGCCTGGCCGTTCGTGGTCGCCGTCGCGTGGGGCTTCCTCGGCGTGGGCGGCATGTACCTGCCCAGCTCCGACAGCGGCGCACTGCTCGCGATCGGACTCCTCGGCCTGCTGTCGATGGCCGCGTCGGTGGCGCTCCTGCCCCTCTGGGCACGCGGAGCCGTGCTCGCGCACTACTGGATCGACCTCGGCCTGCTCGGCGGCTTCCGTGCCGAGCAGCTCGAGCAGCGCGTCGCCGGGCTGCAGGCCTCGCGCGCTGGTGCCGTGACCGCCGAGGGTCAGGCGCTCCGACAGATCGAGCGCGACCTGCACGACGGCCCCCAGCAGCGACTCGTCCGGCTGCGGATGGACCTCGCAGCCGCCGAGCGCGCGTTCGACCGCGACCCGGAGAAGGCGAAGCAGTTGATCGGCGAGGCGACCGAGCACGCCCAGGACGCCCTCGACGAGCTCCGCGCCCTGTCCCGGGGCTTCGCACCGCCGATCCTGCTCGACCGCGGTCTGGTCGCCGCGCTCGAGGCCCTGGTCGCCCGCACCCCGATCCCCGTCGGACTCGACGTCCGCCTGCCCGAGGGACTCGAGCTCGCGACGGAGATCCAGCGCAACGTGTACTTCACGGTGAGCGAGCTCCTGACGAACACCACGAAGCACGCCGGCGCCACGACGGCCGGTGTGTACCTCGGCCTGATCGTCGACGCCTCGGGCCTCTGGTACCTGACGGTCAGCGTCACCGACGACGGCCGCGGCGGCGCCCGACCACAGGAGGGCCACGGTATCGAGGGGCTGATGGGTCGGATGCGCGCCCTGGACGGCGAGCTCGTCGTGAACAGCCCCGAGGGTGGCCCGACCGAGGCCACAGCCCGGATCCCGCTCGGCGCCCTGAACGGGGTCCCCGTCGCCCGCGGGTGACGGTCCGGGAGCAGTCGGGCGCCGCGGCCGGCGCGACCGCTCCCACTAGGCTGGTCGGCATGAGCGACGGCCCGGGTGCAGCACGCATCCGGGCCGTCGTCGTCGACGACGCCGTGCTCCTGCGCGAGGGGCTCGCCCGGGTGCTCGACGAGGCCGGCATCGACGTCGTCGGTCAGTACGCCGACGCCGACTCGTTCCTCGCCACGCTGCCGCACGACGCCCCCGACGTCGTCGTGATGGACGTCCGGATGCCGCCGACCTTCACCGACGAAGGGGTCCGCGCCGCCGTCGAGACCCGCCGCGTGGCACCCCGCACCGGTGTCCTGCTGCTGTCGCAGTACGTCGAGGCCACATACGCCGAGGACGTCCTGGCCGCCGGGGCGACGGGCATCGGCTACCTGCTCAAGGACCGCGTGACCCGGCTCGAGGAGATCGACGACGCCGTCCGCCGCATCGCCGCCGGCGGCACCGTGCTCGACCCCGAGGTCGTCACGCAGCTGATGGGCCGTCGCCGGGACCCGCTCGCCGCCCTGACGCCCCGCGAGCGCGAGGTCCTCGGGCTGATGGCCGAGGGCCGCACGAACGCCGCGATCGCCCGCGCCCTCGTGATCGGCACCGGTGCGGTCGAGAAGCACGTGTCGAGCATCTTCGGCAAGCTCGCCCTCGAGGACACCGGCGAGGACCACCGCCGCGTCCTCGCCGTGCTCGCGTACCTCGGGTGACCCGAAGCATGGCGACCGCACCGTGACCCGGGTCCCCGCGCCGCTCCTGGCGCTCACCGCGATGCTCTCGGTGCAGATCGGCGCCGCGCTCGCGAAGACCCGCTTCGACGAGGTCGGGTCCGTCGGCGCCGCCGCGCTCCGGCTCGTCATCGGCGCGCTCGTGCTCGTGCTCGTCGTCCGCCCGCGCATCCGGCACTGGACCCGTGCGCAGTGGACGGCAGCGGTGCTGCTCGGCCTGGCGCTCGGCGGGATGAACGTGTTCATCTACGTGGCCTTCGCGAGCATCCCGATCGGCGTCGCGGTGACCATCGAGTTCCTCGGGCCGCTCGCCCTGTCGCTCGCGCACACCCGCCGCTGGCGCGACGTGACCTGGGCGGCCCTCGCGCTCGCCGGGGTCGTCCTGCTCGGTGTCGGTCCGGCTGCGGTCACCGCGGTCGGTGGCGTCCTCGCGGCGATCGCCGCCGCCGCGTGCTGGGCCGGGTACATCGTGATGAACCGACGCGTCGGTGCCGCGATCCCCGGTGTCGACGGGCTCGCGGTGTCGATGGTCGTCGCGATGCTCGTGTCCCTGCCGACCGGGCTGCGTCCGGCCGTCGCGGGTGTGGCGGGGGACCCGTCGCTGCTGCTCGTGTTCGCGGGCGTGGCCCTGCTGTCGACCGTGCTGCCGTACGCCCTCGAGATGCTCGCCCTGCGCCGGATGCCGACGCGGGTGTTCGGGGTGCTGCAGAGCCTGGGGCCGGCGATCGCGGCCCTCGCGGGCCTGGTGGTGCTGCACGAGGCGCTGGCGGCCCAGGAGGTCGTCGCCCTCGCGTGCGTGAGCGTCGCGAGCATCGGGGTCACCCTGTCGGCGCGACGTGGTCGCGTGCGACCAGACGCGGGACGGACGGGAGGCGCGGGGCAGGTTCCCTGACGTCGGGGACGTCCGCCGTGCCTCCCGGCCGACCGCCTACTCGGCGCGCAGGAAGTCTGCGTACGTGGGTTCGGCCTGCACACCCGACAGCAGGGCCGGGTCGTTGACCCGACGCTCGACGTAGGCCGCGATGACCTCCGGCGGGGTGAGCACGTGCGCGACCCAGGACGGCACCTCGTTCTTCTTCATCGTGCCTCCTTCCATCGGATCGTGCCTTCGGATCGTGGCAGACGAACTTCTCGATGATCGAGTAGTTCGTCGAACCGGCGTGTGAGGAACGATCCTCGGGATCGGGGTGGAAGTCAATGCGGTGCGTTCCCCGGATGCCGTTCCGCGCGGTCGGCCCGCAGCGTGCGGTGCTTCACGGCGGACCGCCAGACCCAGGCGTCGGCCTGCTGCCCGAACTGCGCCCACTCGACGAGCACGGCGTCACGGGTCCAGCTCTTCGCGAAGCCCTTCACGCGGATGTGGAAGGTGGGGAACTGGACCCAGGCCCACACGGGGGCGGGCGTGACGGCGTGGCAGACGTCGGGCCCGCGGGCGTCCTCCGACAGGGAGTAGGCGCGCGGGCGTTCGACCTCCGGGTGTTCCGGGGGCTGCCACCGGTTCTCGCGACGCCGTCCCACACGGGTATTCGAACGTGTGTTCGAACCGTCGTCAAGTCGTCCGCGCGGTCAGTGCGTGGAGCGGCCCCGGGGCGGGCGTGTCGGTGCCCGGCCGGTCGAGTCGCGCACGCTGAGCGTCAGTGCGGGTCCGGGGCGTGACGGGAGCACCGCGCCGGCGTCGATCTGCTCGCGCAGGAGCACGGCCGCACGCTGCCCCAGCTCGACGGTGTCGCGCGTCAGGGACGTGATCGCGGGCCGCACGAGGCGGATCATCGCCGAGTCGTCGAACGACACGAGGGACACCGCGCGGGGGACCGCGACGCCCATCTCGCTCGCGACGCCGAGGCCCGCGACGGCGAGCACGTCGTTGTCGTACACGATCGCGGTCGGGCGGTCGGACCCCGACAGGAGCGTCCGTGTCGCGCGGGCGCCGGCGTCGGCGGAGTAGTCCGTCGGGACGGTGATCGGCTGCTCGAGCCCCTCGGCCTCGGTGAAGGCGCGGACGCGGGCGGTGCGCATCGCCGTGTGCTCGAACTCGGGTGGCCCGGCCACGTGGGCGAGCCGCCGGTGACCGAGTGCGTGCAGGTAGCGCAGGACGGTCTCCGTGGCGTCGGAGTCGTCGATCCACACGCTCGGCGCCGCTCCCTCCGGTGACGGGTGGGACCCGACGACGACGGCCGGCATCCCGAGCTCGGCGAGCAGGGCCAGCCGGTCGTCGTGCCGGCGCGGGTTGATCACGACGACACCGTCGACCCGGTGTCCGCGCCACCAGTCCCGGTAGGTCTGCAGTTCCTCGTCCGCGTCGCGCGCCACGAGGAGGGTCATGCCGACGTGCGTGCCCGCGAGGCCGAGCTGGATGCCGGAGATCAGGTCGCCGAAGAACGACTCCGTCCCCAGGGTGCGCGCCGGTCGGTTCAGCACGAACCCGATCGAGCCTGCCCGGGCGCCGCCGAGGGCGCGTGCCGCGGTGTGCGGCTGCCAGTCGAGCTCGCGCGCGATCTCCTGCACCCGCCGACGGGTCTCCGGGGAGACGCCCGGTCGGTCGTTGAGCGCGAACGACACCGCGCTGATGGACACGCCGGCGCGGGCGGCGATGTCGGCGATCGTCGTCCGACGCTTCGGTTGCACGGGGTTGACTATAACGCTTTAGTCCCGCACAGTGGCACTCAACGCGGTTGCAGCACACGACAGCTGAACCGCTTGAGCAGGATGACGAAGGAGTCACAACGCCATGAGGACCACACCACGACCGACGAGGGGCCGCGCGGCAGCGCTGCTCGCGACCGCGGCGGCCACCGCCCTCGTCCTGACCGGCTGCTCGAGCGGCAGCAGCGGCGCGACCGGCGGGGGGAGCGGCAAGGTCGAGGGCACCATCACCCTGCAGACCTGGGCGCTCACGCCGACCTACACGGACTACCTGCAGGGCGTCATCGACGGCTTCGAGAAGGAGCACCCGGGCGCGAAGGTGAAGCTGCAGGACCAGCCGGGCGACGGCTACGCGGACAAGGTGCTCAGCCAGGCGTCGTCGAACTCGCTGCCCGACGTGATCAACCTGCCCCCGGACATCGCCCTGCCGCTCGCGAAGCGCGGGTTCCTGCAGGACGTGTCGAAGGACGACAGCGGGCTCGCGAAGACGTACGTCGCCGGCGCGCTCGACTCGTACCGGTACAAGGGGCTCGACGGCACCTACGGCTACCCCTGGTACCTCAACACCGACGTCGACTACTGGAACAGCGACATGTTCGCGAAGTGCGGGCTCGACGCGAACGACCCGCCGAAGACCACCGACGAGCTGTTCACGCAGGCGAAGACCATGCACGAGAACTGCCCCGACGACTACCTGATGAGCCGGAAGCCCGGCCTCGGCGACTTCACCCTCGCCGGCGTGCAGGTGGTCAACGGGGACGGTACGAAGTTCACGTTCGCGGACTCGTCGAAGGCCGCCGACCTGATCGACCGCTACAAGACCGCCTACCAGGACGGCTACATGCCGTCGAACGTCCTCAACAGCGACTACCTCGGCAACTCGACGCTCTTCACGCAGGGCAAGGTCGCCTGGACCACCGGTGGTGCGACCGCGCTCGCCGACATGGAGAAGAGCAATCCGTCGCTCGAGGGCAACGTCACCGTCAGCCCGGCGCTCGACACCCCGCCGCTGTACGTGCAGGGCCTGTCGGTGTCCAGCAAGTCGAAGCACCTCGCCACCGCCGAGGCGTTCGCGCAGTACATGACGAACGCGAAGAACCAGGAGGCGTTCGCCCACCAGGTGAACATCTTCCCGTCGACCGTCTCGTCGCAGTCCGACCCGTACTTCTCGAAGGACGACGGCACCGTGAACGGCAAGGCCCGCGTGCTCGCGAACGAGGCGCTGAAGGAGGCGAAGGTCCTCAACCCGGTCGAGGCGAACTCCGCGATGACGGACTTCCTCGACCAGCAGATCGCCCTCGCCATGAAGGGGCAGGTCTCGCCGGAGAAGGCCCTGCAGACCGCGCAGGACAAGATGAACTCGCTCCTGGCCAACGGCTGATGCGCGCCAACCGCTGGTTCACGCCCTGGCTGCTCGTCCTGCCGGCACTCGTCTGGCTCCTCGCGTTCAGCCTCTGGCCGTCGATCAACACCGTCCGGTTGTCGTTCACGAACGCCAGCCCGCTCGGGGGCGTGAGCCAGTGGGTCGGCGTCCGCAACTTCCAGACCCTGCTCGCCGACCCGCAGGTGTGGGAGGCGTTGCTCAACAGCGTCATCTACATGGCGATCTGCCTGCCGCTGCTCACCGTCCTGCCGCTGCTCATCGCGGTGCTCGTGCAGCAGAAGCTCCCCGGGATCGCGTTCTTCCGCACGGCGTACTACACGCCCGTGATCGCCTCGGCCGTCGTGGTCGGGCTCATCTGGACGTGGATCCTCGACGACCGCGGCGTGGTGAACGAGATCGTGAAGGCGCTCGGTGGCGCGGGCATCCCGTTCCTCACCGACCGGTGGCTGCTGCTCATCAGCGCGATCAGCCTGACGGTCTGGAAGGGCCTCGGCTACTACATGATCATCTTCCTCGCGGCGCTCGGGAACGTCGGCAAGGACCTGCACGAGGCCGCCGCGCTCGACGGTGCCGGGGCGGTCCGCCGCTTCTGGTCCGTGACGATGCCCGGTGTCCGCGGCACCATGACACTCGTCGGCATCCTGGTGTGCGTCAGCGCGCTCCGGGTCTTCAGCGAGCTCTACATCCTCACCAACGGCACCGGCGGGCCGGGTGGGCAGGACAACTCGCTCGTCATGCTCATCCAGCAGTACGCCCGCGGCTTCACCGGCAACCTCGGCTACGCGTCCGCGCTCAGCCTGCTGCTCTTCGTGGTGACGCTGGTGCCGATGCTCGCCCTGG
>CAJYIG010000197.1 GCA_913774725.1 uncultured Curtobacterium sp.
GCTCAACTACGTCAGCGACGTCGACGTCATCTTCGTCACCGAGTCGACCCGCGACGACGAGGCCGACACCGGTGTCGGCACCGACCGCGCGGTCCTCATCGCGACGCGCCTGGCCATCGCGGCGACGCACGCGATCACCGACCTCGCAGCCGAGCCCGCGCTGTGGGAGGTCGACGCGAACCTCCGGCCGGAGGGCAAGGACGGCGCCCTCGTCCGGACGCTCGAGTCGCACGTGGCGTACTACGAGCGCTGGGCGAAGGGGTGGGAGTTCCAGGCGCTGCTCAAGGCGCGGCCGATCGCCGGCAGCCGTGACCTGGGGGAGCGCTACGCGGCCGCGGTCGCCCCGTTCGTGTGGAGCTCCGCCGGTCGACCCGGCTTCGTGGAGTCCGTGCAGCGGATGCGGGAGCGCGTCACCGAGCACATCCCCGACGACGAGGTCGACCGGCAGATCAAGCTCGGCCCCGGCGGCCTGCGCGACGTCGAGTTCACCGTGCAGCTGCTGCAGCTCGTGCACGGCCGCGACGACGAGTCCGTGCGGGTCCGCTCGACGCTCGAGGCGATGGACGCCCTGGCCGCCGCCGGGTACGTCGGTCGGCCCGAGGCCGCGCGCTTCGGCCCCGACTACGCCCTGCTGCGCCTGCTCGAGCACCGGATCCAGCTGCGGCGGCTGCACCGGACGCACCTCATGCCGAGTGACGAGGACGAACTGCGGGTCCTCGCACGCTCCACCGGCCTCGCGACCTCGGCAGCCGCACTGGAACAGCGCTGGCGGGGCGTGAAGCTCGAGGTCCGCGGACTGCACGAGCGGCTCTTCTACCGCCCGCTGCTGTCGGCGGTGGCGGCCACGGACGGCGACATCGTCCTGACGAGCGACCAGGCAGCGGATCGCCTCGGCGCGATCGGCTTCGCGGACCCGGCGGGAGCGCTCGGGCACATCCGTGCGCTCACCCAGGGCACGAGCCGTCGTGCGGCGATCCAGCGGAACCTGCTGCCGGTGCTCGTGCGGTGGATGGCGGAGGGACCGGCCCCGGTCCGGGCACTGCTGGCCTTCCGTCGCCTCAGCGACACCCTGGGGGAGTCGAGCTGGTTCCTCCGGATGCTCCGCGACTCGTCGGGCGCCGCGCACTCCCTGACGACCGTGCTCTCCGAGTCGGCGTTCCTCGCCGGGCTGCTCGAACGCTTCCCGGAGGCGGTGGCCTGGCTCGACGAGCCGGACGCGCTGCTCCGGCCGCGGCCGCTCGCGTCGCTCCTCGCCGAGCACGCCGCGACGACCGCCCGGCACGGGGACGACGTCGACGGCGCCGCCGCGCTCGTCCGGTCCGCCCGTCGCCGCGAGACCCTGCGGCTCGGCATGGCCGCGGTGCTCGGGTACCTGGACGTCGACGCCCTCGGGCCGGCACTGTCCGACGTCACCGAGGCCACCCTCACCGGCGCGCTCGCCCTGGCCCGACGGGACGCCCCGCCCGGCCTCGCGTTCGGCATCGTCGCGATGGGCCGGTTCGGCGGCCGCGAGCTCGGCTTCGGGTCCGACGCCGACGTCCTCTACGTGTACCGGGCATCGGCGGACCTCGCACCGGAGCGGGCGTCGCGTGCCGCGCAGACGATCGTGCGCGAACTCTCGCGGCTGACGGACGACGCGATCCACCCGTTCGAGCTCGACACCGACCTGCGGCCGGAGGGCAAGAACGGCCCGGTCGTGCGGACCCTCGAGTCGTACGGCGCGTACTACGCCCGGTGGTCGCTGACGTGGGAGGCGCAGGCGCTCCTCCGGGCCCGCGGAGCCGTCGGTGACGACGCGTTGCTCCGCGACTTCGAGCACCTCGCCGACGGCACGCGGTACCCCGAGCGCATCGACGAGCAGGCGGTGCGCGAGGTCCGGCGGATCAAGGCCCGCGTCGAGTCGGAGCGGCTGCCCCGAGGCGCCGACCCGGCACGGCACCTGAAGCTCGGCCGCGGATCGCTCAGCGACGTGGAGTGGTTCGTGCAGCTGCTGCAGCTGCAGCACGCCACGACGGTGCCCGGGCTGCGGACCACCTCGACGCTCGAGGCCCTCGACGCCGCGACGGTGGCCGGACTCGTCGCACCGGAGGACGCCGAACGCCTCGGTGCCGCCTGGCGCTTCGCGTCCCGTACCCGGAGCGCGCTCGTGCTCTGGTCCGGCAAGACCACCGACGTCCTCCCCGTCGACCGCGTGCAGCTCGAGGGCATCGCGCGCCTGATGGAGTACCCGCCGGGGTCGGCGTCGCACCTCGAGGACGACTACCTCGGGGTCACGCGGCGCGCTCGTCAGGTGTTCGAGCGGGAGTTCTACGGCGCCTGAGCGGCTCACGACACGCCCGGGGCGACGTGCCGCCGAGAACGTGACAGGTCATCGATGGTGAATTCTGGGCGTCGCCCGGTGTCCCCCTGTCTCGCTGTCGATGTACCCCGCTCGGCACGGTCTCGCCTGCTTCGGTGCGGCCGTGACCGGCCGCGGCCGGGGCGGACGAGAGCAGTCCTGCGCGGCTGTCCCCAGAACAGGGGTACGTGCCCGTCACCGGGGCTTTCCTGGCGAGGTGAGGGGTGCCTCCCGGCGGAGACGCACGCCGTGTTGCGCTCTGCACTCCGGTGGACCGGTCCACCATCCTGCTGTCAGCAGCAGTGCGGACAGGTGCGGGGTGTCCCGAGGGGGACCGACTTGTACCCCGTAACCTGCCGGTAACACCCCCGCTCGGGGGACGCGTTGCGGTGACGTCCAGGTTCTGCATCAATTGGCTCACCCGAACCGTCCACGGTTCCTCGACGATGCGGAATCCCCACCTCGAACGTTGAAGCAGGGATCGATGTTCACCTTCATTCTGCAGATCCGGCAGATGGTCGACGGGCACCCCGAGTTCTACCTGTTCGCCGTGTACTCCGCGGTGATCTGGTTGCTCTGGCTGCTCAAGGTCGTCCTGTCCGCCCGCTACCGCCCCTTCACCGGCACCTACACCGGCACCACCAGCGTGGTCGTCCCCGTCGTGGACGAACCACTCGACCTCTTCCGCGACGTGATCGGCCGCATGGTCGAGCAGGGTCCGGGCGAGATCATCGTCGTCATCAACGGCGCCCGCAACGAAGCCCTCGAGGAGGTCTGCGAGGAGTTCGCCCCGCTCGTGCGCTGGACCCACACGCCGATCCCCGGCAAGCGCAACGCGGTCAAGGTCGGCACCGAGATGTCCACCGGTGACATCACGATCCTCGTGGACTCGGACACCGTGTGGACGCCCGGGACGCTCTCCGAGCTGCTGAAGCCCTTCGCCGACGAGTCGGTCGGCGGCGTCACCACCCGCCAGCGCATCCTCGAGCCGACGCGCTCGTGGATCACCCGCTGGGCCGACTGGCTGGAGAACTCGCGGGCGCTCTACTCGATGCCCGCGCAGAGCGTCCTCGGCCAGATCGGGTGCCTGCCGGGTCGGACGATCGCGTTCCGCCGGAACATCCTCGTCCGCGTCGTGGACCGGTTCATGCACGAGAAGTTCATGGGGGTGTTCCTCGAGGTGTCCGACGACCGGACCCTGACGAACCTGACCCTCAAGGAGGGCTACCGGACCGTCTACCAGTACACGTCGCTCGTCTACACCGACGCTCCGCTGCAGGTGAAGAAGCTGTTCAAGCAGCAGCTGCGCTGGGCGCGCGGCTCGCAGTACAACACGCTGCGGATGCTGCCGTGGATGCTCGGGCACGCGCCGATCCTGGCGGTGTTCTTCCTCACCGACATCATCCTGCCGTTCATGCTCTTCGGCGTGATCGCCGGCTGGATCTACCGCGCCGTCACCGGGCAGGGCGAGAACCTGTACCAGGGGATCCTGCAGCAGTACGGCTTCTCGACGGGCTTCGTCTACGTCGCCGGCCTGATGGTGGTCTCGAGCGTGCTGAGCATGGCGATCCGCCAGATGCGGCACCTGGCCGAGAAGCCGAGCGACTTCTTCCGGCTGCCGATGTTCATCATCGTGTCGACCTTCTTCCTCATGCCGATCCGGCTCATCGGCTTCTTCCGCCTGGCGCACGCGTCCGGCTGGGGGACCCGGGCCGGGGCGTACGCCGGCGGTCCGGTGCAGGAGGACCCCGCGGACGCCGTCCAGCCGGTCGCACTCGGAGCACCGTCGGTCGCCCTCGGTACTCCGCCGGTCAGCCCGGTCGACGCCGGTCTGCCGCCCGTGGACCGCACCGACGTGCTCCGCTCCCGGGTGGACGTCGACGACCAGGCGGCGGCCGACCGGGCGTTCGACGAACTCTTCGGCGCCGACGCCACGACGAACTCGACCGCGACGGTGCTCGCCACGCGGCGGTCGGCAGCGGTGACTGCGGCAGCTGCTCCCACTCC